>NZ_PSWH01000070.1:0-1176 GCF_002932105.1 Rathayibacter sp. AY1C1
GCGAGTGAAAACCAATTGAGTGGAGTCGGCGGAGTGACGGCTCTCTCGGGCGAAATAAGGGAGCGTGCGACCGCGTCCGGGAGAGACGGCACGCAGCCGGCGGAGCGAGATAGGTTGAAACCGCGGAGAGGTGAAGAATCTCAATCAGGTTGTCAACAGCGCCGAAGGCTCCTACGGCCGGTTCCGTCCGGCCGCGACTGAGACTCAGCAAGCGGCACCGAGACGCTCTGCGTCGGCGAGCGAGTCCGAGGAGAGCTCGGATGGTTGACTCGATACGTGAACCTTGAGCAGCCCGGCCCACTGGATATCGACGCGTTGACGGCCTTCTTGAGCGAGGTCGATCTAACGCTCAGCGGCCTGACCGCGCCAAGCGTACGGTTGTGGGTCGAGCGTGACGAGAGGGGCGCGATCGTCGGCAGCACGGGGTACGAGATCAGCGGGGATGGTCAGCACGCCCTCATCCGGAGCGTCGCAGTTAGCCCGGCGCAACGCGCGCGTGGCCGAGGAAGCGCCCTTGCAAGCTTCGCCCTCGAGCGCGCGGTCGAGGAGGGCGCCAGCAGGGCCTGGCTGTTCAGTCGCCGGTCGGGACCGTTCTGGCAGAGCTTAGGTTTCGAGCCCGCTGACCGCGAAGAGCTCGCTGGGGCCCTGCCAGACACCCACCAGGTGCGACTGTTCCAGCAGACGGGGCAGCTAGGTCGTGAGGTCGCCTGGTCACGCTCCCTCGCCGCGGTTGACCCCGTTCACGCCGCGACTGCCGTTGTGTGAGGCGCAATCGAGACGGGATGGGTATGCGTATAGGTGCGATCGTCTCGGAACATCGCCCAGATGACGTCGAGGCGGCGCCGCGCGAGGGCGAGGATGGCCTGTTTGTGCGACTTCCCCTCGGCGCGTTTGCGGTCGTAGAAGACTCGCGACTCGGTCTTTTGCTGCACGCTGACCATCGCCGCGAGGTAGCAGGCGCGCAGGAGGCGACGGTCGTATCGGCGTGGTCGGTGGCGGTTGCTGCTGATCTTTCCGGAGTCACGCGGTGCCGGGGCGAGGCCGGCAACGCCGGCGAGCCGGTCGGCGCTGACGTACACGCTGAGGTCAGCGCCGGTCGATGCGAGGAACTCGGCCGCGAGCAGCGGACCGAAGCCCGGCATCGAGCGCAAGAGCTCAGCGGCACGGCTGGTCTCG
>NZ_PSWH01000071.1:0-1083 GCF_002932105.1 Rathayibacter sp. AY1C1
GCTCCGTAGGCGTAGGTGAATCCGGCGGCGGTGGGGTCCTGAACCAGGAGCGTGACCTCGACCTCGCCGCGCCAGCTGGTGTCGATGAGCACTCCGCGGCCGGGAGCGGCGGCGACCTGCTCGGGGGTGACGTCCTTGCCGTCCTCGCCGCGCAGCTGCCGGATGGGCGTCCACGTCGCTGCGTCGCCGTAGGCGTCGGAGCGGGTGAGGATCTGGAAGCCGTTGCCGGTGTACTCGGCGGCGGTCGCTACGAGGAGCGCCTGGTGCGCGGCCTCGTCGCGGAGGGTCTGCGCGGTGTGCTCGAACTGGGCAGGGTCGTGAGTGGCGACCTCGATCAGGGTCGCGCGGGCGTCGGCGTCGTCCTCGAACTCCAACAGCACCGCCGCCTGGTCCAGGGTCAGCTCGTGCTCGTGCAGAACGGACGTGACGGTCGCGGACTCCGCGACCGCAAGCCCCTTCTTCACCGCGTCGGTCTTGGTGCCGGTGCGCTTGGCGATCGCTGCAGCGGACACGCCCTCGAACGCGAGCTGCGCCCACGCGGCGGTGCGGTCCGCGACGCTCAGCTCGGCGCGCTGGTCGTTCTCGATGATCTGCTGAACGATCCGGTCCGCGGTCGTCTCATCGCCCTCCACGACGTAGACGGGGATGGTGGGCACTCCGGCCTCGCGGGCGGCGAGGGTACGGCGCTGTCCGGCGCGGACGATGACGTTGCCGTGCTAGTCGCGGCGGGCGAGAACAGGGGTGATGACCCCGTTCTCGCGGATCGACGCGATGAAGTCCTTCGTCAGCGGGGCGCTGGTGCGGACGTTCGCCTCGATCACGAGGGTGGTCGGGTCGATGTGCTGAACGGTCCCGGTTCCGGTGGTGATAGTCACGATGGTTTCTCCTTGATCGGTGTGCGATCATTGAGGCGACGAGTCCCGTGGTTCTAGACCAACTACGGGGCTTTTGTCGTCTTCCTGATCGTTTTTCTTTGCCTCTCCGGCGAGTGAAAACCAATTGAGTGGAGTCGGCGGAGGGACGGCTCTCTCGGGCGAAATAAGGGAGCATGCGACCGCGTCCGAGAGAGACGGCACGCAGCCG
>NZ_PSWH01000072.1:0-1057 GCF_002932105.1 Rathayibacter sp. AY1C1
ACGCTGAGGTCAGCGCCGGTCGATGCGAGGAACTCGGCCGCGAGCAGCGGACCGAAGCCCGGCATCGAGCGCAAGAGCTCAGCGGCACGGCTGGTCTCGACCCGTGCGGCGATGAGCTGGTCGATCTCCGCGATGCGGCTTTCGAGAGCGATGACATCGAGCGCGAGTCGGCGGGCGAGTTCAGCTGCGATCGCCTGGCCAGGAAGCACGCTCTGCTGGCTCTTCGCCGCGGTGACTGCGGCGGCGGCGGTCGCGACGGCCGTTCGGCAGCCCTGTGCGCGGAGCCACCGCGCCAGGCGGGACTCCCCCATCTTCCGGATCGCGTCCGGCGTGGCATAGCCGGTGATCAAGAGGAGCGAGGCTCGGCTGGCGGAGTAGTTGAACGCACGCTCAAGCGCCGGGAAGTACTCGAGCAGGTGCCCGCGAAGGCGATTGATCGCGCGGGTCCGGTCGCAGACGAGGTCTTTCCTGTGCGCGGTCAGCGCGCGCAGCTCGATGCGCGTCTCGTCCTCGACCGTCAGCACCTGCAGGTCGCGGCGCATCCGCGCCTGGTCGGCGATGATCGCCGCGTCCTTCGCGTCGGTCTTCCCATCACCCCGGTACGCCTTCGCCGCGTGGTGCACGGCGTGGCCGGGGATGTAGACGACCGGCAGAGCGTGAGCGGCGAGGAGCCCGAGGATCAGTGCCGCTCCCCCACTGCTGAGATCGATCGCCCACAGGCACTCGTCGCCGCCGGCGAGATCCGTCACGGTAGCGATCAGCTCGAGCAGCGCCGCCTCGTCATTGGCGACGCGGGCGGAGTGAAGCTTGGCGCCGTCTGCGTCGATGACCACGCAGTGATGGTGCCCCTTCCCCGCATCGATCCCGGCCCAGATCTGCGGCATGGCCGCTCCCTTCGCA
The DNA here is from genome assembly GCF_002932105.1 of Rathayibacter sp. AY1C1. Lineage (NCBI taxonomy): Bacteria > Bacillati > Actinomycetota > Actinomycetes > Micrococcales > Microbacteriaceae > Rathayibacter > Rathayibacter sp. AY1C1. The sequence goes on from NZ_PSWH01000072.1 coordinate 901, forward strand.
ACGTCAGGTGGTGGTGATGGTCGCGCCGACTTTTCCTTACGCAGCGATCTGGTCGCTTCTCTCAATTAGCGGTCGAACCATCGGGTGGACGGCGGGCGGCCATTCTTCACAAGCCGTCACAGCGGCCAAAACGCAGGAGCCCTACCCGCCGTCCTCG
>NZ_PSWH01000008.1:0-126322 GCF_002932105.1 Rathayibacter sp. AY1C1
GCGGGAGCCGCGGCCTCGGGGGCGGCGGGCTTCTCGGCGGCCGGGGCGGGCTCGGGCTCGGCCGGGGCGGGAGCCTCGGCGTCGCTCTCGGCGTCCACCGACGGGGTCGCCTCGTCAGTGGCCTCGGTCTCGGCGGCCTGGACCTCGGGGGCCTCCTCGGCGGGAGCCTCGGGCTCGGACGCCGACGCGGCTCCGGAGCCGTCTCCGATGCGCACCAGCTCGGCGCCGACCTCGACGGTCTCGTCCTCCTGGACGAGGATCTCCTCGATCACTCCCGCGACGGGCGACGGGATCTCGGTGTCGACCTTGTCGGTCGAGACCTCGAGCAGGGGCTCGTCCACCTCGACGCGGTCCCCGACGTTCTTCAGCCAGCGGGTGACCGTTCCTTCCGTGACACTCTCTCCGAGTGCCGGGAGGCTGACGGATTCGCTCATGAGCCTGTCTCCTTAAGACGCTTGTGTTTCGATGTCCAGCTTACTGATGCGGAAGCGGCGGATCGCCGCACCGCAGTGGTTCTACAGGGCGTGCAACGGCTTCCCCGCCAGAGCGAGGTGCGCCTCGCCGAGCGCCTCGTTCTGGGTGGGGTGCGCGTGCACGAGGGGCGCGACGTCCTCGGGGTGCGCCTCCCAGTTCACGATGAGCTGAGCCTCGCCGATCAGCTCGCCGACGCGGGCTCCGACCATGTGCACGCCGACGACGGGGCCGTCGACCAGGCGCACGACCTTCACGGAGCCGGTGGTCCCGATGATCGTGCTCCGGGCGTTGCCGCCGAGGCCGTAGTCGTACACGGCGACGCGCTCGGCGCCGTACTCGGCGATCGCGCGGGCCTCGCCGAGGCCGACGGAGGCCACTTCGGGGTCGCTGTAGGTCACCTTCGGGACGTTGACGTCCGAGACGACCTGCGGGCCCAGACCGGCGATCTCCTCCGCGACGAAGATCCCCTGCTGGAAGCTCCGGTGCGCGAGCTGGAGCCCCGGCACGATGTCGCCCACGGCGTACACGCCGGGGACGGAGGTCTGCAGGCGCTCGTCGGTCAGCACGTAGCCGCGGTCGAGGCGGACCCCGGCCTCCTCGAGGCCGATGCCCGCGGTCACCGGGCCGCGGCCGACGGCGACCAGCAGGATCTCGCCCTCCACCGTGGCGCCGCTCTCGAGCGACACGGAGACGCCGCCCTCGCTCTGCGAGACCGACGCGACGCGGGATCCCAGCTGGAAGGCGATGCCCCGCTTGCGGAAGGCGCGCTCCAGCTGCTTGCTGACGCTCTCGTCCTCGTTGGGAACGAGGTGGGGGAGGGCCTCGACGATCGTGACCTCGGCGCCGAACGAGCGCCAGACGCTCGCGAACTCGACGCCGATCACTCCGCCGCCCAGGACGACGACGCTCGCGGGCACGTGGTCGAGCTCGAGAGCCTGGTCGCTCGTCAGGATCCGGCCGCCGATCTCAATGCCGGGGAGGGTGCGGGAGGCGGACCCGGTGGCGACGACGACCGACGCGCCGTGGAGCACGTGCTCGCCGACGGTCACCGTGCCGGGCGCGGTGAGACGGCCCTCGCCCGTGACGACCGTGATGCCGCGCGAGGACACGAGGCTCTGGAGCCCCTTGTACTTGCCGGCGACGACGCCCTCGCGGTAGCGCGTGACGCCCGCCATGTCGATCCCGGTGAAGCTCGAGAGCACGCCGTACTTCTCTCCCTCGCGGGCGCCGTCCGCCAGCTCGGCGGCGTGCAGCAGGGCCTTGGTGGGCACGCATCCCCGGTGCAGGCAGGTGCCGCCGAGCTTGTCGCGCTCCACGAGCGCGACGCTCATCCCGAGCTGCGTCGCCCGGAGGGCCGCCGCGTACCCGCCGCTGCCACCTCCGAGCACGACCAGGTCGTAGCGCTCTTCCGACACCCAGTGACTCCCTCGCGACGTGCGGTCCCGCTTCCCGGCCGACCGGCTCCGGCGCTGAGCGCCGAGCGGATCGGGAGGGGGGACTAGGCGGGATCTCCCGCCCCGTCGACCCTACTACGCGCTCGCGAAGCCCTCGGCCAGGGCGATCAGCGCGCGCACCGAGACCCCCGTGGCGCCGGCTCCGGTGAAGCCGTAGCCGCCGCCTCCGTTGCTCGAGGGGCCGGCGATGTCGAGGTGCGCCCACGGGATCGTGGTCGCGTCCTCGCCCTCGCCGCGCTTCCCGACGAACTCGCGGAGGAAGTGGCCGGCGAGGAGCATGCCGCCGGCGGTGTTGCCCGGCTTGACGTTCGCGATGTCGGCGATGTCCGAGTTCAGCAGCGGTCGCAGCTCCGCGGGGAGGGGCATCTGCCAGAAGGGCTCTCCCGCCGCGCGGGCGGCGTCGAGGACGCGGGAGACCAGCTCGTCGTCGCCCAGAGCGCCGACGGTCCGGTTGCCGAGGGCGACCACGGAGGCGCCGGTCAGCGTCGCGACGTCGATGATCGCATCGGGCTGCTCCTCGCTGGCGGCGACGAGGCCGTCGGCGAGCACCAGTCGGCCCTCGGCGTCGGTGTTCAGCACCTCCACCGTGGTCCCGCCGCGCACGGTGAGCACGTCGTCCGGGCGGATCGCGGTCCCGGAGGGGAGGTTCTCGGCGATGCAGAGCCAGGCGGTCGCGCGGAGCGGGAGGCCGAGCTCCGCGATGGCGCGCACGACGGCGTACACGGTCGCCGCGCCCGCCATGTCGGTCTTCATCCCGATCATCGAGGCCGGCGGCTTGAGCGAGAGTCCGCCGCTGTCGAAGGTGATGCCCTTGCCGACCAGGGCGAGGTGGGTGCTCGCGCCCTCGGGCGCGTAGGCGACCTTCACGAGGCGGGGCGGGCGGGAGGAGCCGCTGCCGACTCCGAGGATGCCGCCGAACCCCTCCTCCGCGAGGGCCTCCTCGTCCCAGACGGTGACCTCGAGGGGCAGTCCCTCTGCGCCGGTCTGCACGGCCTCGGCCAGCGTCTGCGGGTAGAGGTGCGACGGGGGAGTGTTGACGAGGTCCTTCACCGTGCCGACCGCGCGGCCGAGCACGAGCGCCCGGTCCAGGACGGCGGGGTCGGCCGACTCGCCGCCGCCCAGCAGGACGACGTGCTCGACGGGCGCCTTCGCCGCGGCGGCGGTGCTGCCGCGGAAGGCGGTGAAGGAGTAGGAGCCGAGCGCGGCGCCCTCGGCGACCGCGGCGAGCGTGCCGTCGGAGCCGGCGGGGAAGGAGAGTGCCACGGAGGCGGACCCCGCGAGCAGGCGGACGGCGGCGCCCGCGGCGTTCCGCAGCGCGGTGTCGTCGGGCTCCGCCGAGCCGAGTCCGACGAGCACGATCACTCCGGCACGGACCGAGGACGGCACGCGCACGAGCGTCTCGGCCGCGCCGGTCGCGCCGAGCGCGCTCAGCGCGGGGGCCAGCTCCTCGAAGCCCTCCGCGCCGACGAGCCGGGGACCGTCGGGTCCCGGGGCGACGCCGAGGACGAGGGCGTCGGTGTCGATGTCGGAGGCGGGAACGGTCGAGTACTCGAGAGAGGAGAGGGGCATGGCGGCAATGCTAGGCGCTGTTCGCTGAGGGCTCAGCGGACCCGGCCGGGGCGCCGGGAGCCCCGTTTAGACTGGACGCATGCTGGATCCGGAAGACCTGTTCGAGATCGAGGGCGACCTCTCCGAGATCCCGCGCGGGCTGCACCTCGTCGCGGGCCTGACCGGCTCGGCCGACGCCGGGGGAGCGGTGGGGCAGCTGGGGGAGTACCTCTTCGAGACCCTCGAGCACCGCGGGGTCGCGGTCTTCGACCAGGATCAGCTGCTCGACTACCGGGCCCGCCGCCCCATCATCACCTTCGACCAGGACCACCTGACGGACTACCGTCCTGCGATGCTCCGGCTCTCGCTCGCGCACGACGAGCTGCACCAGCCGTTCCTCCTGCTCACCGGCTTCGAGCCCGACTTCCAGTGGGAGCGGTTCACCCGCGCGGTGGTCTCCCTCCTCGAGCGGCTCGACGTCGCCTCGACCACGTGGGTCCAGGCGATCCCGATGCCCGTGCCGCACACCCGGCCCGTCGGCGTCACCGTGAGCGGCAACCGCGAGGACCTGATCGAGGCGATGTCGGTCTGGAAGCCGCACACGCAGGTGCCCTCGAACGTCCTCCACCTGCTCGAGCTGCGTCTCTACGAGCGCGGTCTGACCGTGGTCGGCTTCGCGCTGCTCATCCCCCACTACCTGTCGGACACCGAGTACCCGCAGGCGGCGGTCGCGGCGCTCGAGAGCATCTCGGCGTCGACCGGCCTCATCTTCCCGACGGACCGCCTGCGCGAGAGCGGGCGGGAGTTCCTCGGCAAGGTCGACGAGCAGGTCGGCGGCAACGACGAGCTGCAGAAGCTGGTCTCGGCCCTCGAGGCGCGGCACGACACCTACATGGAGGGGACGAGCCTCCGCTCGCCGCTCACCGACGAGGACGGCTTCGTGCCCAGCGCCGACGCGATCGCCGCCGAGCTCGAGAAGTTCCTCGCGATCCGCCGCCCGGGCGAGGAGCCCACCGCCTCCTGAGCGGCCGTAGGATCGGACGAGTGCGTGATCTTCGAGCCTGGTTCGTCTTCGGTGCCGGAGCGTTCGCCTACCTCGTCGCGGTCCTGGACCGCACGACGCTGGGCGTCGCAGGAGTGGACGCCGCGGAGCGGTTCGGGGTGGCCGCCGCCGTCCTCTCGTCGCTCGCCGTCGTCCAGCTGATCGTCTACGCCGGGATGCAGATCCCGGTCGGGATCCTCATCGACCGGTTCGGCCCGCGGACCCTGATCCTCTCGGGCACGGCCCTGATGATGGCGGGCCAGGTCGTAGTCGCGATCGCGCCGGGCATCGGCGTCGCGATCGTCGGGCGGATCCTGCTGGGAGCCGGGGACGCCGCGATCTTCACCTCCGTGATCCGCCTCACGGTGACCTGGTTCAGCGGACCGATCGTGCCGCAGCTCTCGCAGTGGATCGGCAACATCGGCCAGGTGGGCCAGATCCTCTCCGCACTCCCGTTCGCGGCGATCCTCCACACGTTCGGCTGGGAGCCCGCGTTCCTCAGCGCCGCCGGCCTCGGGGCCGTGTCCTTCCTCGGCGTGCTCCTCCTGGTCGCCGACGTCCCGCCGCGCACCGAGCCGATCACGGTGGTGCCTCCGACGCTCCGGGCGACGATCGCGCAGCTCGGAGTGAGCCTGCGCCGGCCGGGGACGCAGCTCGGCTTCTGGTCGCACTTCGTCACGCAGTCCTCCGGCACGGTGTTCACGCTGCTCTGGGGCTACCCCTTCCTCGTCCACGCGATCGGCCTGCCGCCGACCGTCGCCGCGCCGACCCTCACGATCGTCGTGATCGCGGGGATCGTCGTCGGGCCGGTGCTCGGCGTCCTGACCGCTCGCCACCCCATGCGCCGCAGCAACCTCGTGCTCGGGATCGTCTCGGCGATGGCGGTCGCCTGGACCGTCGTGCTGCTCTGGCCCGGCGTCCCGCCGTACTGGCTCGTGGTGCTGCTCCTGATCGTCGTCGGAGCGGGCGGCCCCGGCTCCATGATCGGGTTCGACTTCGCCCGCACGTTCAACCCCTCGCGGAGCCTCGGCGCGGCGAACGGAGTCGTCAACGTGGGCGGGTTCCTGGCCAGCTTCACGATGATGTTCGCGATCGGCCTGATCCTCGACGCACTGGCCGGTCCCGGTGCCTCCTCCGAGCAGACCTACTCGCTCGAGCACTTCCGCCTGGCGTGGTGCGTGCAGTACGTGGTGGTCGGCGCCGGAGTCGTCGGACTCGTCGTCGCGCGCCGCCGGACCCGCCGCCGCCTGGCCGAGGACGAGGGAATAACCGTGGCCCCTCTCTGGGTTGCACTGAGTGACCGGATGCGCCGCGGCCGCGCGGGGCGCTGACGGTCGTCCGTCGATCCGCCCTTCTGCAGACGCGATGTCCCAGCGGAACGGCCCGGATCCCGCCGGATCGAGCCCCACTCGCACCGCACCGCACGGCTGCACTACTCAGACGTGCAATAATTGTCAATAGGACCCGTTCGGGTCGAGGAGCACCAGGCCCACGTCGGGCGTGCGACGTCCTCGACTTGACATGGGTCCTCGTAATGCCCACCGACGGACGACGCCTTCCCGCGCCGCCCGCCCCCGGGACGCAACGGATGGAGAGGTGCCGCCATGGCCACCAGAGCTACCAAGACCGCAACGCTCGACGCCGTCGACGACGACGTGACGACGACCACCAAGAAGCCCGCGGCGCGCAAGCCTGCGGCGAAGACCACGGCGGCCAAGACCACCGCGGCCAAGACGACCCGCTCGCGCGCCACGACCAAGGCCGCCGCACCCGCGGACACCGAGGAGGAGCCGACCGACGCCGTCGAGCCCGACGAGGCGGCGGAGGAGGAGGAGACCGAGGTCGTCGCCGAGGACACCGAGACCGACGCGAAGGACGACGCGGAGACGCCGGAGGCCCCGGCCGCCGCTGCCGTCGCCGCTCCGGCCGAGCCGCTCCCGAGTGGTGCGCTCGTCCTGTCGTTCGGCGGAGAGGACGACGAGGTCCCGGTCTACTCGACCGCGATCACCGGTGCCACCGCCGACCCGGTCAAGGACTACCTGAAGCAGATCGGCAAGGTCGCGCTCCTGAACGCGGCCGAGGAGGTCGAGCTCGCGATGCGCATCGAGGCCGGCCTGTTCGCCGAGGACAAGCTCGCCAACTCGACCGACCTCAGCCCGGAGCTCGTCCGCGAGCTGCGCTGGGTCGCGAAGGACGGCCAGCGCGCGAAGAGCCACCTGCTCGGAGCGAACCTCCGGCTCGTCGTCAGCCTCGCGAAGCGCTACACCGGTCGCGGGATGCAGTTCCTCGACCTCATCCAGGAGGGCAACCTGGGCCTCATCCGTGCGGTCGAGAAGTTCGACTACACCAAGGGCTTCAAGTTCTCGACCTACGCCACGTGGTGGATCCGCCAGGCGATCACCCGCGCGATGGCCGACCAGGCCCGCACCATCCGCATCCCGGTGCACATGGTCGAGGTCATCAACAAGCTGGCCCGCGTGCAGCGCCAGATGCTCCAGGACCTGGGCCGCGAGCCCACGCCCGAGGAGCTCTCGCGCGAGCTCGACATGACCCCCGAGAAGGTCATCGAGGTGCAGAAGTACGGGCGCGAGCCGATCTCGCTGCACACGCCCCTGGGCGAGGACGGCGACAGCGAGTTCGGCGACCTCATCGAGGACACCGAGGCGGTCGTCCCGGCCGACGCCGTGGGCTTCACCATGCTGCAGAAGCAGCTGGAGTCGCTGCTCGACTCGCTCTCGGAGCGCGAGGCCGGCGTGATCCGCATGCGCTTCGGCCTCGGCGACGGCATGCCGAAGACGCTCGACCAGATCGGCGACACCTTCGGCGTGACGCGCGAGCGCATCCGTCAGATCGAGTCCAAGACGATGGCCAAGCTCCGCCACCCGTCCCGCTCGCAGTCGCTCCGCGACTACCTCGAGTAGGCCGGTGATCCGCTACGCGCCGGCGGTCCTCCTCGGGAGGGCCGCCCGGTTCGCCGCGCGGGTCCGGAAGCCCGGCGGGGGATCCGCCGTGCCCGGACTCGTGGTGAACCGTGTCGCGCCCGGATTCCTGCCCGCGGTGCTCGACGGATTCCGGGACGGCCTCGTGGTCGTCACGGGATCGGCGGGCAAGTCGACCACGACCAAGATGCTGGTCGCGGTGCTCCGCGCGCACGGGCTCCGGGTCTTCACCAACCCGTCGACGGCCAACATCGCCCAGGGGCTGACCTCCGCGCTCCTGGAGAGGGCGGACCTCCGCGGGCGGATCGACGCGGACATCGCCGTCCTCGAGATGGACGAGGGTCACGGCGCGCGCCTCGCACCCCGGATGCGCCCCCGCGTCGTCCTGCTGACGAACGTGGTGGTCGACCAGATCGACCGCTTCTTCGATCCGGCCATGGTCGCCCGGATGCTCGGCACCATCGCCTCCCGCGCGACCGGTCCCGTCGTGCTGAACGCCGACGACCGCCACGTCGCCGATGTCGCGACCTCCCTCCCCGACGAGCGGATCCGCTGGTACGGCGTCTCCTCCTCCGTCCGCGACTCCGCGTCCGGCGGTCTCGGCTACGCCGCGGAGGCGGAGGCCGGGACCGACCGTGCCACCACCGTCGTCGAGAGCACGACGGGAGCGGCCGCGCGCATCGTCAGCGACGGCGACCCGCTCGAGGTCCGGCTCCCCGCGCGGGGCGTCCACTACGCGGTCGACGCCGCGGCGGCCGTCTCCACGGCCCGCGCCGTGCTCGCCGAGCGCTTCGACCCGGCCCTCGCCGCCTCCGCGCTCTCGAGCATCGACCCCGTCTTCGGGCGGGGCGAGATCGTCACCGTGCGCGGCCACGAGGTCGAGTTCGTCCTGGTTCAGAACCCGGCGAGCTACCGCCTGAACATCGCGGAGATCCCCGAGGGGACCGAGCAGATCATGCTCGCGATCGGCTCCGACGTCCGAGACCCCTCCTACTTCTGGCCCGTGGACACCTCCGTGCTCGGGCACGTCAGAGTCGTCTCGGGGTCGAAGGCGCACGAGGCGGCGCTGCACCTGCGCTACGACGGTGTCCGCGTCGACTCCGTCGACGAGGACCTGGGCCGCGCGCTCGACGCGTTCCTCGCTCTGCCGACCCCCGCCTCCGGCCGGAAGACCATCGTCTTCTCGGCCGATTCGATGCGCCGCACCCGTGCGCACCTGCAGCTCGTCACCAACCGCGAGGAGACCGCGTGACCACCCTCCGCATCGCCGTGCTCGCTCCCGACGTCCTGGACAGCAACGGCGACGCGGCGAACGCCCGGGTCCTCGCGGCTCGGGCGCGCTGGTCGGGCGTCGAGGCGGAGGTGGTGCCGCTGGCGACCGCCTCCGACGCCGAGGTCCGTCCGGACGTCCTGGTCGCCGGGACGGGAGCGGACGAGGACCTCCCGGGCGTCCTGGCCCTACTCCACGAGATCGCGCCGACGCTGCGGGCCTGGGTCGACCAGGGCACCCAGGTGGTCGCGGTCGGGGCCGGCTGGGAGATGCTGGCCGGTTCGATCAGCACGGCCGATGGCGGCGCCCGGGGGATCGGACTGTTCCCCGGAGACTCGGTCACGGGCGAGCGCGCGACCGACGACCTCCTCGTCGAGACGCCGAGCGGTGTCCTCGTCGGCTTCGAGAACCACGAGCGCCGGATGACCGGGATCCCGCTCGAGCACGCGCTCGGCCGAGTGCTGCACGGCACCGGCGACGGCGCCGGCCACGAGGGCTACGCGGTGGGAGGCCTTCTGGGCACGCACCTTCACGGCCCCGTCCTCGCGAAGAACCCCTCGCTCGCGGACGCGATCCTGCGGCGCGCCCTCGGCGACGCCTACTCCCCGTCGGACGAGCGTCTCCGCCTGGTCGATGAAACGGCACGAGCCGCTCGCGAAGTGATCGCGAAGCGGCTCGGTGTCGGTCGGTAGGGCGCTGACGCGCCGTCCGGGCTGATCGGGGACACGCTAGGGGCGCTGCTCCTCGAAGAGTCGGGCGGACTCGTCGTGCCAGCTCTGCGCGATGCTGGAGAGCTTCTCCTGGTACTTCTTCCCGTGGTGCGCGCAGAACAGCAGTTCTCCGTTGTTCACGACCACTCGGATGTACGCCTGCGCACCGCAGCTGTCGCAGCGGTCGGCGGCGGAGAGCTGGTGGGCACCGGCGAGCTCGTCCACGCCGTTCTGGGTTGCTGTGGTCGACATGACTTGGCCTCCTGCACTCGGTCTTCGATCTCTGCTTAGTGGAACCCATCCAAGCACGCGATTGTTTCCGCACGGCGTCGATCGATCGGCATTTCGCTCTGCGCGTAGGGGCCCCGCGCCGAGCGGCCATCGTGCTGTCGTCGGGTGCCGCGCCACCGGGGCCGGAGCGGTTCTCGAAAGTAGACTGGGCGGATGGCCTCCACCGACTACAACGCCCGCCACCTCTCCGTCCTCGAGGGTCTCGAGGCGGTCCGGAAGCGGCCCGGCATGTACATCGGATCGACCGACTCGCGCGGCCTCATGCACTGCCTCTGGGAGGTCATCGACAACTCCGTCGACGAGGCGCTGGCCGGGCACGGGACCGAGATCAGCGTGCTCCTGCACGCCGACGGCAGCGTCGAGGTGCGCGACCGCGCGCGCGGGATCCCGGTCGACATCGAGCCGAAGACGGGGCTCTCCGGAGTCGAGGTCGTGTTCACGAAGCTGCACGCGGGCGGCAAGTTCGGCTCGGGATCCTACGCGGCGTCCGGCGGTCTGCACGGCGTCGGCGCCTCCGTGGTCAACGCGCTCTCGGAGCGCCTGGACGTCGAGGTCGACCGCAACGGCCGCACCTACCGGATGTCGTTCCACCGGGGGGAGCCCGGGCGCTTCGCCGACGCGGGCGAGCCCACCCCCGACGCTCCGTTCACGCCGTTCGAGAACGGGTCGGAGCTGACGGTCGTCGGGAAGGTCGCCAAGGGCGTCACCGGAACGCGCGTGCGCTACTGGGCCGACCGCCAGATCTTCACGAAGGGCGCCTCGTTCCAGACGGACGACCTGGTGACGCGCGCCCGGCAGACCGCGTTCCTCGTCCCCGGCCTGACGATCGACATCGTCGACGACCGGGCGGACGAGCGCCGCGCCGAGATGTTCCGCTACGACGGCGGCATCTCGGAGTTCGTCGAGTTCCTCGCCCCCGACGCACCCGTGACCGAGGTGCTGCGCCTCACCGGCTCCGGCACCTTCACCGAGACCGTGCCGGTGCTGACCCCCGGCGGCGCCATGGTGCCCACCGAGGTGGAGCGCACCTGCGAGGTCGACATCGCCCTGCGCTGGGGCACCGGCTACGAGACGGTGATGCGCAGCTTCGTGAACATCATCTCGACGCCCAAGGGCGGGACGCACCAGACCGGCTTCGAGCAGGGCCTGCTGAAGCTGCTCCGCTCCCAGGTGGAGGCGAACGCCCGCCGCCTCAAGGTCGGCTCGGACAAGCTCGAGAAGGACGACGTCCTCGCCGGGCTCAGCGCCGTGCTGACCGTGCGGCTCCCGGAGCCGCAGTTCGAAGGCCAGACGAAGGAGGTGCTGGGCACGCCCGCCGTCCGCGCGATCGTCGCCTCCACCATCGCCTCGACGCTGGGCGCGGTGTTCTCCTCGACGCGCCGCGAGGACAAGGCGCAGACCTCCCAGCTCCTCGAGAAGGTCGTCGCCGAGATGAAGTCGCGGATCTCGGCCCGCGCGCACAAGGAGACCCAGCGCCGCAAGAACGCGCTGGAGTCCTCCTCCCTTCCGGCGAAGCTGGTCGACTGCCGCAGCAGCGACGTCGAGAACAGCGAGCTCTTCATCGTCGAGGGTGACTCCGCCCTCGGCACCGCCAAGCTCGCCCGCAACAGCGAGTACCAGGCCCTGCTGCCGATCCGGGGGAAGATCCTCAACACGCAGAAGGCGAGCATCGCCGACATGCTCTCGAACGCCGAGTGCGCCTCGATGATCCAGGTGATCGGAGCCGGCTCCGGCCGCTCCTTCGACCTCTCGGCCGCCCGCTACGGGAAGATCATCCTGATGAGCGACGCCGACGTCGACGGCGCCCACATCCGCACCCTGCTGCTCACGCTCTTCTTCCGCTACATGCGGCCGCTCGTCGAGGCGGGGCGCGTCTTCGCCGCCGTGCCTCCGCTGCACCGGCTCGTGGTGATGAACGCGGGGAAGAAGCCGAACGAGACGATCTACACCTACTCGGAGAAGGAGCTGCAGAGCGTCCTCGCGGCCCTCGGCAAGGCGGGCCGCCGCTACCAGGACCCGATCCAGCGCTACAAGGGGCTCGGCGAGATGGACGCGGACCAGCTGGCCACGACGACCATGGACCGCTCCCGCCGCACCCTCCGCCGGGTGCGGGTCGCCGACGCCGAGAACGCCGGCCGGGTGTTCGAGCTGCTGATGGGCAACGACGTGGCGCCCCGCAAGGAGTTCATCGTCCGCGGGTCCGAGTCGCTGTCGCGGGACCGCATCGACGTCTGAGCCGCGGGGCTCAGAACACCTCGGGCGCCGCTCCGATCGTCGCGATCGGCGCCGCGAGCGCCACGCCGGAGCCGTCGCGCTTCATCCCGGAGTCGGGCAGCGCGGCCACCGAGCCGTCGGCCTCGAGGGCGTGCGCGGGACCGGGGCCGACCCACGCCACTCCGAGGGCGGTCTCTCCCTTGAGGAAGCGCTGCGCGCGGACTCCGCCGGTGGCCCTGCCCTTGGCGGGGAACTCCGAGAACGGCGAGACCTTCGCACTGCCGGTGTCGGTCCCCGAGAGGGCCCAGCTGTCGACGGCGACCGTCGCGACGACGGCCTCGTCCCGGTCCTCGGCGGCGACGACGGCGAAGTGCACGACGTCGTCGGTCTCGGCCAGCTTGACCCCGGCCATCCCCGCGGCGGTCCGGCCCTGAGGGCGGACGGCGGACGCGGGGAAGCGCAGCAGCTGGGCCTCGCCGGTGACGAAGACCAGCTCGTCCTCCTCCGCCGACGCGGCCGCGCCCACGACGGCGTCCTTCGGCTTCAGGGCGATGAGCTCGATGTCCGGGCGGTTGGGCAGCTCGCCCGGCGCGACGCGCTTGACGACGCCCTGCTGGGTGCCGAGCGCGATCGGCCGCTCGTCGTCGAGGGCGACGAGCGCGAGCACCCGCTCGTCCTTCGCCAGGTGCGGGAGGTAGTCGCTCATGCGCACGCCCGCGCCCAGCTGCACCGAGGAGGAGGGGACGGCGGGCACGTCGACCGGCGAGAAGCGGAGGAGCCGACCGGCGCTGGTGACCGCGCCGATCTCCGTCCGGCTGGTCGTGTCGAGCACGCTGAGGACGGCGTCGTGCTTCGAGCGGCGCGTGGCGCGCTCGGGGTGGGGAGCGGCCTCGGGGTCGCGGTCGACCCGCACCATGCGGCCGGTGGTGCTCAGCAGCACCCGGCAGGGCACGTCCGCGATCTCGAGCACCGCGGCGGCCTTCCGCCCGGTGGTGGCGACGGAGGGGCGCGCCTCGGTGAGCAGGGTGCGCCGCGGGGTCCCGAGGCGCTGGGCGACCTCGTCGAGCTCGTCCGAGACCAGCTCGTCGATCCGTGATCGGCTGGCGAGGAGGGCCTCGAGCGCGGCGATCTCGGCGAGGAGGGTGTCGCGCTCGGTCTCGAGCTCGATGCGCGAGAACTTCGTGAGGCGGCGGAGCTGGAGCTCGAGGATGTAGTCGGCCTGCAGGGTGCTGAGGTCGAAGACCTCGATCAGCCGGGCCCGCGCCGCCGCGGTGTCGTCGCTCCCGCGGATCAGCTGGATGACCTCGTCGATGTCGAGGATCGCGATGAGCAGGCCCTCGACCAGGTGCAGCCGCTCCTGGCGCTTGCGCAGTCGGTAGCGGGTCCGCCGGGTGACGACCTGCACCCGGTGGCCGATGTAGACCTGCAGCAGCTCCTTCAGGCCGAGGGTGCGCGGGCCGCCGTCGACCAGCGCGACGTTGTTGATCGAGAACGCGTCCTCGAGGGGCGTGTAGCGGTAGAGCTGCTCGAGGACGGCCTCCGGGCTGAAGCCGGTCTTGATCCCGATGACGAGCCGGAGGCCGTTGTCCCGGTCCGTCAGGTCGGTGACGTCCGAGATGCCGCTGAGCTTCTTGTTCTGGACGCCGTCCTTGATCTTGTCGATGACCTTCTCGGCGCCGACGAGGTAGGGCAGCTCGGTGACGACCAGGCCGGACTTGCGCGCGGTGATGCTCTCGACCGAGACGCGCGCGCGGGTCTTGAAGCCGCCCCGGCCGGTCGCGTAGGCGTCGCGCACGCCGGCGAGGCCGACGATCGTGCCACCGCTCGGGAAGTCCGGTCCCGGGACGAACGACATCAGGTCGTCCAGGGACGCGTCGGGATGGGCGATCAGGTGCCGGGCCGCCCCGATCACCTCCACGAGGTTGTGGGGCGCCATGTTCGTCGCCATGCCGACGGCGATGCCGCTGGCCCCGTTGACCAGCAGGTTCGGGAACGCGGAGGGGAGGACCTCGGGCTGGTCGTGCGAGTTGTCGTAGTTCGGGACGAAGTCGACGACGTCCTCGCCGAGGTGCTCGGTCATGGCCGTGGCGGCCGGGGCGAGGCGGGCCTCGGTGTAGCGGGCCGCGGCCGGGCCGTCGTCGAGGGAGCCGAAGTTGCCGTGCCCGTCGACGAGGGCGACCCTCATCGTGAACGGCTGGGCGAGGCGGACGAGCGAGTCGTAGATCGAGGCGTCGCCGTGCGGGTGCAGCTTGCCCATCACCTCGCCGACCACGCGGGCCGACTTCACGTGGCCGTGATCGGGCCGCAGCCCCATCTCGCTCATCATGTAGAGGATCCGGCGCTGCACCGGCTTGAGGCCGTCGCGGGCGTCGGGCAGGGCCCGCGAGTAGATGACCGAGTACGCGTACTCGAGGAAGGACCCCTCCATCTCGGCCGAGACGTCGACGTCCTCGATGCGCTCGGTGAGCGAGGATCCGGAGGAGGGGGCTGCAGCGTTCATGACTCGATTCGGTGGCGGGCGCGGGGCGGCGGCGGGGGACTGCACCGCCCTGCGGCGCTCGACGGGACGGGCGGAGCGGAGACGGCGCCTCGCGGACGGGACCGGCCCTCCCGTTCACGCGGACGCTCCGCCGCACCGGCCCGGCGGGGACGGCGGCGCTGTGCGAAACTGGGCGCGATGACCCACATGCTACCGCCAGCCCCCGACGGGCGGCGGAGCCTCGCCGACGTCCTGCCGGGCGCCCTCGACGCGCTCCTGGGCCGCCCCGGCCTCTTCGGCTCGCCCCGCGTCGAGCGGATCGTGGTCGTCCTCGTCGACGGCCTGGGTGCCGCGAACCTCCGCCAGCGCGGGGGCCACTCGCGCACGCTCGCTCCGGCCCTCAACCGCGGCACCACGCTCGTCTCGGGCTTCCCGACGACAACCGCGGCGGCCCTGGCGAGCCTGACGACGGGCCTGCGCCCGGGCGGGCACGGGATGGTCGGCTACCGCGTGCTCGACCGCGCCTCCGACCGCCTGGTCAACCAGCTCTCCGGCTGGGACGAGCGCATGGTGCCCGAGACGTGGCAGCCCCACCCCACGGTCTTCGAGCAGGCCTCGGCCGCCGGTGTCCGGGCCGGAGTGATCGGCCCCGCGCGGTACGCCCGCTCCGGTCTCACGCGGGCGATCCTGCGCGGCGCCGAGTACCACTCCGCCGGCGGCGTCGCCGAGCGCTTCACGGCGGCGCGCGCCCTGCTCGACGAGGGCGGCCGGCAGCTCGTGTACCTCTACGTCCCCGAGCTCGACCAGGCGGCGCATGCGCGCGGCTGGGAGTCGCCGGAGTGGACGGCAGCGCTCGAGCTCCTGGACGGGGAGGTCGGCGGAGCGGTCCGCGGGCTCTCCGCCCGGGAGAGCGTGCTGGTCACCGCCGACCACGGCATCGTGGACGTTCCGGCGTCCTCGCACGTGCTCGTCGAGCGGGGACCGCTGCTCGAGGGCGTCCGGCACCTCGGCGGAGAGCCCCGCTGCCTGCAGCTGCACCTCGAGCCGGGTGTGGACCCCGACGAGGTGGCGCGGCGCTGGACCGAGGCGGAGGGCGCACGCGCCTGGATCGCGACGCGCGACGAGGTCGCCGCGAGCGGCTGGTTCGGCGAGGTCTCTCCGGCGGCGGCCGAGCGGATGGGCGACGTGTTCGTCGCGGCGCGGAGGACCATCGCCTACTACGCGGCGGACGACTCCTCCGGCCGCTCCATGATCGGGCAGCACGGGTCGCTCACCCCGGAGGAGACGCAGGTGCCGCTCCTCCGCTTCGGCGCGCTGGCCTGAGCCGGGCCGAGTGCACGGGGGCACCGTCCACCCCGGCGGAGCCGCGCCGGCGGAGGTTCAGTCGTCGCTGCGCGCTCCGAAGACGATCTCGTCCCAGCTCGGCATCGACGCCCGCCCCCGGCGGAGGCTCCCGCGCACGCCCGACGGCTGCTCGGGGACCGGGGGAGCGGTGCGCGGCGGCTCCGGTGCCTTCTCGACCGGAGGAGCGGCCTCGGCCTCGGGCTCCGGCTCCTCGCGGACGCGGAGGCTCGAGGCGTGATCGCGCTCGCCCCGGCGGCGCCGCAGGGCGTCGAGCAGGTCGGCGGTGTCGTTGAGGTTGCGCTCGCGCTGCTCCGTCGTGCTCGTGATGGGGCGGGGGAGCGTCGAGATCGGGCGCGGGGTCTCGGAGAGGGCCGGCTGCGGCTCCGTGTCGGAGGGGCGGACGGCGGCCGGTCGGGCGTGCGGCATCGCGGCGGGGCGGCCGGCGGTGGGGTGGTCGGCCCAGGCGGAGCGGCTCGGCGCCTCCGCGGACTCCGGGTCGAAGCGCGTGGCGAGCTCGTCGACGGCGGCGGGGATGACGGCGCGCAGGCGCGGGATGAGGGTCGGCCGGATCTCGCCCTGCTGCGAGAGCGTGATCGCCTCGGAGGTCAGCGGCGACAGCAGCGCCTTCCGCGGGTCGAAGCGCCAGCGGGCGTCGTGGTCGATCTCGTCCGAGCGGAAGAGGAGCTTGACGACCCAGCCCTCCTCCTCCTTCCAGCTCGACCACTGCTCGCCCTCGGCGCCGAGCGACGCGAGGCGGTCGCGGATGACGTCGCCGAAGGGCGTGCCCTCCTCGAGGGGATCGGGGTCGGTGGTCGTGTAGACGCGCACGGCGAGGGCGGACGCGACGATGTGCTCGCGCTCGGCCGTGACGGGTCCCTCGAAGCGCTGGACGTAGCCCAGGTCGGCGCCCGTGAGCTCGGCGACCTCCTCGGCGGAGAGCCCGGAGCGGATGTGGGCCTGGATCTCGCGGGGGGAGACGCGCTTCTCGCGCGGCGGGAGGGTGTGGACCCGCGGCCGCAGCTGGCTCTGCAGCGTCTCGTCGATGCGGACCGAGAAGCGCTCGCCGCCCTCGGACACGAGGACGAGCGATCCGCCCTCGACGCCGATCACCTTCAGTTCCATCATCGTGGGGACCCTCCTTCTGGACGCGGACCGGGCAAGGATGCCACGCGCCCGGGCGATCGGCCGGGAATACCCCGGGCGGGTCGAAAGTTGGTGCGGAAGGAGGCGGGGCGAGCGGGTGTCAAGAGCCGTTCGAGGTGGTTTGCGAATCGATGCGTCGTGATGCACACTGACCCCGCCGATTTGTTGAACAGCAGAAATAAGAAGTGGATGGGAATGGCTACGGACTACGACGCCCCCCGCAAGACCGATGACGACTCCGAGTCGATCGAGGCCCTGAAGGAGCGAGTCCCCGACAAGATGTCCGGAGTCGTCGACGTCGATGACGCCGACAACCCGGGCGGATTCGAACTGCCCGGTGCCGATCTGTCCGACCTCGATCTGGACGTCGTGGTCCTTCCGCCCCAGGCGGACGAGTTCACGTGCGTGAGCTGCTTCCTCGTGAAGCACCGCTCGCAGATCGACCACGAGGAGAAGCTCGGACCGATCTGCCTGGAGTGCGCCGCTTAAGCGCCTCCCGGCTCCGAAGGAGGACCGCTCCGTCGCCGTGATCCCCGGATCGCGGCGACGATGTCGTCCGGGCGGCGGGTGGAGACCAGCCAGTACGGCGTCGGGTCGGCCGGATCCTCGATCGGGACCCGCACCACCTCCTTCACCCAGCCGCGGATGACCAGGTACGCCCGCGCGTCCAGGCGCGTCCCGCGCTCGGCGAACGCCTGGTCCCCCGAGTAGGAGGACGGCTCGCCCACGAGGTCCAGCGGGATGTGCGCGCGGCCGGCGCGCAGCTCCCCCTCCGCCACCTCGATCACGGGGGAGAGGGCCAGCAGCGACAGCACGCAGCCCGCGTACAGAACGACCGCGACGATCACCCCCACCGCGAGGTCGATGGGCGCGAACACCAGGATGCTGGCGGGGATCACGAGGGCGGTGGCGACGAAGAGCCAGGGCGCTGGCCACAGCCTCTCTCGGTAGGACGGCATGACCCTATTGGATCAGACGTTTGGTCTACCCTCGTCACGTGCCTGCAACCGTCGACGTCCCGATCACCGCGGACCGGCTCCCCTCCTACGCCCGTCCGGGCGACGCGGGAGCCGATCTCCACTCGACGGAGGACGTGGTGCTCGCCCCCGGTGAGCGCGCCTCCGTCGGCACCGGGGTGGCCGTCGCCCTCCCGGAGGGCCACGCCGGCTTCGTCGTCCCCCGCAGCGGGCTGGCCTTCAGGCACGGCATCACCGTCGTCAACGCCCCCGGAACGATCGACGCGGGCTACCGCGGCGAGATCCGGGTGGCGCTGCTGAACACCGACGGCCGCGAGACGTACCGCGTCTCGGCGGGGGACCGGATCGCGCAGCTCGTGATCGTCCCCGTCGTCCAGGCGAGGTTCACGGCCGTCGACGAGCTTCCCGAGTCGGTCCGCGGCACGGGCGGCTTCGGATCCACCGGGTACGCCGCCGGCGCCCAGGAGACCAGAATCCACGAGGAGAGCGCATGAGCGACATCCAGCCCACGGCCGGCGAGGCCGCCGAGCCCGTCCAGCAGGACTTCGAGAAGTCGGCGCCGGAGGACCGCGCGGAGGCCGGGCCCCTGGACGAGCGCGAGGCCAACCCGGTCCGCCCCTACATCGACCTCGGCGGGGTGAAGGTGCTTCCCCGCGAGGGCATGCACATCCGCCTCGAGGTCGAGGAGGGGACCAAGCGCGTCATCGCCGTCGGCCTCGACTACGCCGGGTCGACGCTGCAGGTGCAGCCCTTCTCCGCGCCGCGCTCCTCGGGCCTCTGGCACGAGATCCGCGGCCAGATCGCCGAGCAGATCGGCCGTCAGGGCGGATCGACGACGGAGCGCGACGGCGTCTTCGGTCCGGAGCTCGTCGCCGAGCTCCCGATCGCCGGCGGCCAGACCCGCGTCGCCCGGTTCGTCGGCGTCGACGGTCCGCGCTGGTTCCTCCGCGGCGTGATCGCCGGAGCCGGAGCCGTCGACGAGCAGGCGGCCGCCTCGGTCGAGGAGCTCTTCCGCAGCATCGTCGTGGTCCGCGGCAGCGGCCCGATGCCTCCGCGCGACCTGATCCCGCTGAAGGTGCCGACCGGCAGCCAGACCCAGCAGAGCGCGAGCTGACCGGCATGGAGCCGGTGCGGCCCGAGGACCCGGCCCGATCGGAGGAGCCGGTCCGGCCCGAGGTGGGCGACGCGATCGCGCAGGCCGCCCGCCGCTCGGGACTCGGCGCGGTCGCCGACGGCGAGCCGTTCGACGGGAAGGCGCTGCTGCGCACCATGGGCGGCGTCCGGGGGATCCTCGAGGCCGTCGTGCCCGGTATAGCCTTCGTCCTGCTCTACACGGTCACCTCGGAGCTCGTGCTCTCGCTGGTCGCATCCGTCGGGCTCGCCGTGGCGTTCACGGTGGCGCGGGTGCTCGGCCGGACGCCGGTGATCCAGGCCGTCGGCGGACTGCTCGCCGTGGTGGTCTCGGCCGCACTGGCGCTGTTCACCGGGCGGGGCGTCGACAACTTCGCCCTGGGGCTGCTCACCAACCTCGTCTACGGGCTCGTCTTCCTCCTCTCCGTCCTCGTGCGCTGGCCCCTGATCGGCGTCGCCGCCGGCTTCCTGATGGGGGACGGCACCGCCTGGCGATCCGATCGGCGCAAGCGCCGCCTCTTCGGCGCCCTGACCCTCGCGTGGGCGGGGCTCTTCCTCCTGCGCCTGGCCGTGCAGTACCCGCTGTTCCTCGCCGAGGACACCACGGCGCTGGGCATCTGGAAGCTGGCGCTGGGCCTGCCCCTGTACGCGCCGCTGCTGGTGCTCACCGTGCTCGCCGTCCGGGCCGAGTACCGCGGAGCCGGCGAGCGCGCCGATGCGGGCGATGCTCCGGATCGTGCGTAGAATTGTCTCGACGTCGAGATAAATAGCGCTCGCCTCCCCGCACCGTCGCGGCGAGGTCGACCGGGCGCCTCGGCGTCGAGGAGTTAGGTCCTCCTTGGTGGCAGGCCGCTGTGCGCGGTCGTCAAGATGAGGACGGAGAGCGGCGCCGCCCGTCGGCGGACGCTGCAGTCAGCGAAGGAGAGGGCGACGTGTCCGCGGTAGACAGCTTTGGATCGAAAGACACCCTGAAGGTCGGCTCGACCGACTACGAGGTGTTCCGCATCGACCGGGTCCCCGGTCACGAGAAGCTCCCGTTCAGCCTCAAGGTGCTGCTCGAGAACCTCCTCCGCACGGAGGACGGCGCGAACATCACCGCCGACCACATCCGCGCCCTCGGCGAGTGGGTCCCGGAGTCGGAGCCCGACACCGAGATCCAGTTCACGCCGGCCCGCGTGGTCATGCAGGACTTCACCGGCGTGCCCTGCATCGTCGACCTCGCCACGATGCGCGAGGCCGTCGCTGCCCTGGGCGGCGACGCGAACCGGATCAACCCGCTCGCGCCCGCCGAGATGGTGATCGACCACTCCGTCATCGCCGACCTCTTCGGCACCGAGGACGCGCTCGAGCGCAACGTCGAGCTCGAGTACGAGCGCAACGGCGAGCGGTACCAGTTCCTCCGCTGGGGCCAGACCGCATTCGACGACTTCAAGGTCGTCCCGCCCGGAACCGGCATCGTGCACCAGGTCAACATCGAGTACCTGGCCCGCGTCACCATGACCCGCGAGGTGGGCGGTGCGCTGCGCGCCTACCCCGACACCTGCGTCGGCACCGACTCGCACACGACGATGGTCAACGGCCTCGGCGTGCTCGGCTGGGGCGTCGGCGGCATCGAGGCCGAGGCCGCGATGCTCGGCCAGCCCGTCTCGATGCTCATCCCGAAGGTCGTCGGCTTCAAGCTCACCGGCTCGATCCCGACCGGCGTGACCGCGACGGACGTCGTGCTCACCATCACGCAGATGCTGCGCAAGCACGGCGTGGTCGGCAAGTTCGTCGAGTTCTACGGGGCCGGCGTCGCCGCGGTGCCGCTCGCGAACCGCGCCACCATCGGCAACATGAGCCCCGAGTTCGGCTCCACCGCCGCGATGTTCCCCATCGACGACGTGACCCTCGACTACCTGCGCCTCACCGGCCGCAGCGACGAGCAGATCGCCCTCGTCGAGCAGTACTCCAAGCTGCAGAAGCTCTGGCACGACCCCGCGGTCGAGCCGGTCTTCAGCGAGTACCTCGAGCTCGACCTCGGCACCGTCGTCCCCTCGATCGCCGGCCCGAAGCGCCCGCAGGACCGGATCGAGCTCTCGTCCGCCAAGACGCAGTTCGAGTCGGACCTCACCAACTACGCGGACGTCTCGCACGACATCGTCGACCTGACCATCGCGGAGTCGTTCCCCGCCTCCGACCCCGGAGAGCTGCAGCCGCAGGACGAGCACAGCAGCCACGAGCACACCCACCGCTCGCACGCGCCGGCGACCGCCTCCAAGCCGACCACGGTCGAGCTCGGCGAGGGCGGGACCTTCACGATCGATCACGGCGCCGTCGCGATCGCGGCGATCACCTCGTGCACGAACACGTCGAACCCGTCCGTCATGCTCGCGGCCGGCCTGCTGGCCCGCAACGCGGCGCAGAAGGGCCTGAAGGCCAAGCCGTGGGTCAAGACCACGCTGGCGCCCGGATCGAAGGTCGTCACCGACTACTACGAGAAGGCCGGCCTGACCGAGTCGCTCGAGGCTCTCGGCTTCTACACGGTCGGCTACGGCTGCACGACCTGCATCGGCAACTCCGGCCCGCTGCTCGAGGAGATCTCGGCCGCGGTGCAGGACAACGACCTCGCCGTGACCGCCGTGCTCTCGGGCAACCGCAACTTCGAGGGCCGCATCAACCCGGACGTGAAGATGAACTACCTGGCGAGCCCCCCGCTCGTCATCGCCTACGCGCTCGCCGGCTCGATGAACTTCGACTTCGAGGTCGACGCGCTCGGCACCGACTCCGACGGCAACGACGTGTTCCTCAAGGACATCTGGCCCGACGCGGCCGAGGTGCAGGCGACGATCGACTCGTCGATCGACAAGTCGATGTTCGACACGCAGTACGCGGGCGTGTTCGACGGCGACGAGCGCTGGCGCGCGCTGCAGACCCCCGAGGGCTCGATCTTCGAGTGGGACGAGTCGTCGACCTACGTGCGGAAGCCCCCGTACTTCGACGGCATGACGATGGAGACGACCCCGGTCACCGACATCGCCGGTGCCCGCGTGCTCGCCAAGCTCGGCGACTCCGTCACGACCGACCACATCAGCCCCGCCGGCTCGATCAAGGCCGACAGCCCCGCCGGCCGCTACCTCGACGAGCACGGCATCGACCGCAAGGACTACAACTCCTACGGCTCGCGCCGCGGCAACCACGAGGTGATGATCCGCGGCACGTTCGCGAACATCCGCCTGCGCAACCAGCTGCTCGACGGCGTGGAGGGCGGCTACACCCGCGACTTCACTCAGCCGGACGCCCCGCAGTCGTTCATCTACGACGCGTCGCAGAACTACCAGGCCGAGGGAACCCCGCTCGTCATCCTGGGCGGCAAGGAGTACGGCTCCGGCTCGTCGCGCGACTGGGCGGCCAAGGGCACGAGCCTGCTGGGCGTCAAGGCGGTCATCGTCGAGAGCTTCGAGCGGATCCACCGCTCGAACCTCATCGGCATGGGCGTCGTCCCGCTGCAGTTCCCCGCGGGCGAGAGCTGGGAGTCGCTGGGCCTCGACGGCACCGAGTCGATCAGCATCTCGGGCATCGAGGAGCTGAACGAGGGCGTCACCCCCAAGACGGTCCACGTCGTCGCCGAGCCGACCGAGCACTCGGCCGAGGGCAAGCAGACCGTCGAGTTCGACGCGGTCGTCCGCATCGACACCCCCGGTGAGGCGGACTACTACCGCAACGGCGGCATCCTGCAGTACGTGCTGCGCTCGCTCGTCTAGATCAGCCGCAGAGCGTGTGCGCCTTCCCTGCGGGGGAGGCGCACACGCGTTCCCGGGGGCCCCGTGCGTAGACTCGGGAGACGTCCCCACCTCGCTCACGACCCCGGAAGGCGGCGCGCATGGCTGTTCTCGAGACCATCGGCGGTCCTCGCGATCTCGATCGCCTGACCGCGGCCGAGCTCGAGACGCTGGCGCAGGAGATCCGCGACTTCCTCGTGCGCGAGGTCTCGAAGACCGGCGGCCACCTGGGGCCGAATCTCGGCGTCGTCGAGACGACCATCGCGATCCACCGGGTCTTCGACTCGCCGCACGACGCGATCGTGTTCGACACCGGCCACCAGTCCTACGTCCACAAGCTGCTCACCGGTCGCCAGGACTTCTCGAAGCTCCGGCAGCGCGGCGGCCTCGCCGGCTACCCGCAGCGGAGGGAGTCGCCGCACGACATCGTCGAGAGCTCGCACGCCTCCAGCTCGCTGTCCTGGGCGGACGGCATCTCCCGCGCCTTCACGATGACCGGTCAGACCGACCGCCACGTCGTCGCGGTCGTGGGCGACGGCGCCCTCACCGGCGGCATGACCTGGGAGGCGCTGAACAACATCAGCGACGACAACTCCCGCGGGCTCGTCATCGTGGTCAACGACAACGGGCGCTCCTACGCCCCGACCATCGGCGGCATGGCCCGCTTCCTCAACGGCGTCCGCACGCGGCCGACCTACCGCACGATGCACCGCGGCTCCCGGGCCGTCTCGGAGCGGCTGGGCGGCCCCGCCGCCGCCGTCTACCGCGGCATGCGCGGCGGGCTCCACGGCTTCCTCAGCCGCTTCATCAACAACGAGGCGCTCTACTCCAACCTCGACATCAAGTACCTGGGGCCGATCGACGGACACGACCTGACGGCGATGGAGGAGGCCCTCCAGCAGGCGAAGGACTACGGCCAGCCGGTCATCGTCCACGCGATCACCCAGAAGGGCAAGGGCTTCGGTCCGGCCGTGCACGACCTCGCCGACCAGTTCCACGCCGTCGGGCAGATCGACCCCGAGACGGGCGAGCCGCTGAGCGCGGCCGGGGCCCGCTCGTGGACCTCGGTGTTCGCCGAGGAGATCGTCACCCTGGCCGACGAGGACCCGACGATCGTCGGCATCACGGCCGCCATGCTCCGGCCCGTCGGTCTCGACCGCCTCGCGGAGAAGTACCCGGAGCGCGTCTTCGACGTCGGCATCGCGGAGCAGCACGCCGTGACCTCGGCCGCCGGTCTCGCCTTCGGCGGGCTGCATCCGGTCGTCGCGCTGTACGCCACCTTCGTGAACCGCGCCTTCGACCAGGTGCTGATGGACGTCGCACTGCACCGCGCGGGCGTCACCTTCGTACTGGACCGCGCCGGAGTCACCGGGCCCGACGGTCCGAGCCACCACGGCATGTGGGATCTGGCGATCCTGCAGGTCGTCCCGAACATCCGCCTCGCCGCTCCGCGAGACTCCGTGCGTCTGCGCGAGGAGCTGCGCGAGGCCGTGGGCGTCACCGACGCGCCGACCGTGGTGCGCTTCTCGAAGGGGAGCGTCGGTGACGAGATCGACGCCGTCGAGCGTCTCGGCGACGGGGTAGACGTGCTCGCCCGCGCCGAGCGCAAGGACGTGCTGCTGGTCACGGTCGGGCCGATGGCCGCGATGGGTCTCGAGGTCGCTGAGCGGCTCGCGGCCCAGGGCATCGGAGCCACCGTCGTGGACCCCCGCTGGGTCGTGCCCGTGCCCACCAGCATCATCGAGCTCGCCCGCGAGCACCGCATCGTCGTCTCGATCGAGGACGGGGTGCGCGTCGGTGGGATCGGCACACGCATCCGCCAGGACCTGCGCGAGGCCGGCGTGGACACCGCGGTGACCGAGCTCGGGCTGCCCGACCAGTTCCTCGACCACGCCAAGCGCGAGGAGATCCTCGAG
Source organism: Rathayibacter sp. AY1C1 (assembly GCF_002932105.1). NCBI lineage: Bacteria > Bacillati > Actinomycetota > Actinomycetes > Micrococcales > Microbacteriaceae > Rathayibacter > Rathayibacter sp. AY1C1. Next base: position 24,694 of record NZ_PSWH01000008.1, read on the forward strand.
GACGTCGGACTCACTCCCCAGCACATCGCTCGCGACGTCGTCGCGCAGGTGCTGGGCAGCAAGATCCCGGTCGCCCGTCCGCTCCCGGACGAGGTCGAGGCCCGGGACGACGCCCGCAGCGACTGATCGGCCGTCGGGACGTCCCTCAGGCGACGCGCGGAAGGGGCGCCGGATCAGATCCGGCGCCCCTTCCGCGTCACTGCACTCCGCGTCAGTCGACGCCGCGGATCGCGGGGTGGTGGAACGTGTCCCCGAACGCCCGCTCGCTCGCGCCGACCCGGTCGAGGTAGGGCGTGAGCCCGCCCATCTGGAACGGGTAGCCCGCGCCGAGGATCAGGCAGAGGTCGATGTCCTCCGCGGCGTGCACGACGTCGTCGTCCAGCATCCGCTTGACCTCGTCCGCGAGACCCGTCTCGACGCGCAGCCGCAGCTGCTCGGCCGTCATCGGCTCCGTGCCCCCGGCGACGATCGCGACCGCGCGCTTGTCGACGCCCTTCACACGCCCCTTCGCGTCGCGCTCGAAGACGCGGCCGAGCTCGGCGAGGCGGTGCAGGTTGGGGCTGTCGAAGAAGCGGTCGGGGAACGCGGCGTGGTGGGTGTCGAGCACGTGCGCGCCGACCTTGAGGCCCACCAGCTCGAGCAGCTCGAACGGGGTCATCGGCAGGCCGAACGGAGCCAGCGACTGCTCGACGACCTCGAAGGGAGTGCCCGTGTCGACCGCGTGCATCGCCTCGCCCAGGACCTTCGCCAGCACGCGGTTCACCACGAAGCCCGGGGTGTCGCGCGTGATGACGGCGTTCTTCTTGAGCTTCGCGGCGGTGACCATCGCCGTCGAGAGGGTCTCGTCGTCGGTGTGCGGCGTCCGGACCACCTCGATCAGCGGCATGACCGCGACCGGGTTGAAGAAGTGGAAGCCGACGAGGCGCTCGGGGTGCTCCAGCCGCTCGCCGATGCGCTCGACGGAGAGGGACGAGGTGTTGGTCGCGAGCACCGCCGTGGGCGAGACGTAGCGCTCGATGTCGGCGAACACGTCCTGCTTCACCGACAGCTCCTCGAAGACCGCCTCGATCACCCAGTCGGCGTCGGCGAAGTCGGAGCGGTCGGTCGTGCCGGTGATCAGCGCGCGGAGGCGGTTCGCGTCGTCGGGGGAGACGCGTCCCTTCGCCAGCAGCGCGTCTATCTCGGCGCGGATGCCCGCGACGCCCTTGTCGACCCGCTCCTGGTCGAGGTCGGTGATGACCACCGGCACCTGGAGGCGGCGGAGGAAGAGCAGCGCGAACTGCGAGGCCATGAGGCCCGCGCCGACGACCCCGACCTTGGTGACGGGCTTGGCCAGCGCCCTGTCGGGCGCTCCCGCAGGACGCTTGGCGCGCTTCTGCACCAGATCGAACGCGTAGATGCTCGCGCGGAACTGGTCGCCCGAGATCAGGTCGGCCAGCGCCTCGTCCTCGGCGGCGAAGCCCTCCTCGCGCGTGGTGTTCTTCGCGGCCTTGAGCAGCTCCAGCGCGCGGTACGGAGACGCCGCGACCGTGCCGATCCGCGACTCCACCTGCTTGCGCGCGATCGAGATCGCGACGTCCCACTTGACCAGCCGCTCCAGCTTGCCGGGCGCGTTCGGCCGCTCCACCTTCACGGAGCCGCCGATCACACCGTCGGCCCAGCGGAGCGAGTCCTCGAGGAAGGCGGCGGGCGGGAAGATCGCGTCGGCGATGCCGAGGTCGAACACCTCCTGGCCCTTGAGCGTGCGGTTGTTCTTCAGCGGGTTCTCGACGACGACCTTGAGGGCGTTCTCGATGCCGATCAGGTTCGGCAGGAGCCACGCGCCGCCCCAGCCGGGGATGATGCCGAGGAAGACCTCGGGGAGCCCGAGCGCGGGGATGGAGGAGTCGACGGTGCGGTAGTCGGCGTTCAGGCCGATCTCGGTGCCGCCGCCCAGGGCGAGGCCGTTGATGAAGGCGAAGGACGGCACGCCCAGCTCGGCCAGCATCCCCAGCGTGCGATGGCCCAAGCGCGCCAGCTGGCGGCCGAGCTCACGGCTCGGGATGGCCCCGACCTTGCTGAGGTCGGCTCCCGCGGCGAGGATGAACGGCTTGCCGGTGATGCCGACCGCCTGGATCTCGCCGCGCGAGGCGCGCTCCTTCTGCGTGAGGAGGACGTCCGCCAGCTCGAAGAGCGACGCCGGTCCGAAGGTGTTGGGGCGGGTGTGGTCGCGGTCGTTGTCGAGCGTGATCAGGGCGAGCGTGCGGCCGCTGGGCAGCGGCACGTCGCGGACGTAGGAGTGGGTGACGACCTCGCCCTCGGCGAGGTCCACGAGGTTCTCGAATCCGTCGAGCATGGGTCAGCGTCCCTTCCGTCGTCCGCGCTTGCCGTCGTAGTGCGGGTTCTCCCAGATCACCGTGCCGCCCTGGCCGAGGCCGACGCAGAGGGCCGTCACGCCGTAGCGGACCTCGGGGTGCGACTCGAACTGCCGGGCCAGCTGGATCATCAGCCGGACCCCGGAGGAGGCGAGCGGGTGGCCGATCGCGATCGCTCCGCCGTACTCGTTGACGCGCGGGTCGTCGTCGTCGAGGCCGAAGTGGTCGAGGAAGGAGAGCACCTGCACGGCGAACGCCTCGTTGAGCTCGAAGAGCCCGATGTCCTCGATGGTCAGGCCCGCCTTGCGGAGCGCCTTCTCGGTCGAGGGGACCGGGCCGATGCCCATGATCTCGGGCTCGACGCCGGCGTACGCGAAGCTCACCATCCGCATCTTCGCGGACAGGCCCAGCTCCTGTGCGGCCTCGGCGCTGGCCAGGAGCGACACCGTCGCTCCGTCGTTGAGCCCGGAGGAGTTGCCCGCGGTCACCCGGCCGTGGGGGCGGAACGGGGTCCGCAGGCCCGCGAGGCCCTCGAGGGTCGTCTCGGGGCGCGGTGCCTCATCGGCGGTCGCGAGGCCCCAGCCCGCGGCGCTGCGCGTGGCGACGGGGACGAGGTCCGGCTGGATGCTGCCGGCGGCGTACGCGGCGGCGAGCTTCTGCTGGCTCCGCAGGGCGTAGTGGTCGGCGCGCTCCTTCGTCAGGTGCGGGAAGCGGTCGTGGATCCGCTCCGCCGTGCGGCCCATGTTGAGCGCGTCCTCGCCGACGAGGCGCTCGGAGAGGAAGCGCGGGTTGGGGTCGGCGCCGAAGCCCATCGGGTGCCGGCCCATGTGCTCCACGCCGCCGGCGAGGACCACGTCGTAGGCGCCGAACGCGATGCCGCCCGCGGTCGCGGTGACCGAGGTCATCGCTCCGGCGCACATGCGGTCGATGGCGAAGCCGGGCACCGACTTCGGCAGCCCTGCGAGCAGCGCCGCCGTGCGGCCGAGGGTCAGGCCCTGGTCGCCCTGCTGGGTGGTGGCGGCGATCGCCACCTCGTCCACCCGCTCCTTCGGCAGCGCGCCGTTGCGCTCCAGCAGACCGATCATCGCCTTGACGACGAGGTCGTCGGCTCGGGTCTGCCAGTACATGCCCTTCTCGCCGGCACGCCCGAACGGAGTACGGACTCCGTCGACGAACACGACTTCGGATCTCTCGGCCACAATGCCTCCCAGGAACTCACGGTCGCCGTCGATCGTAGGAACCGGCACCGCGCAGCCGGAATCCTTTGCCGCTTCCTACGAAGGGGTTTCGGTGCCCTCGGCCGGCGCTTGGGCCGCTTCGACAAACGCGGTGGCGATCGAGCCCGATGTGGCCTCGACCTGCCAGGCGCGGGCGCCGGCGCGGGTGAGCTCCGCGGCGACCGACTCCGCGGTCAGCGGCTCGGGCGGGTTCCAGGCCACCCGGCGCAGCAGCTCCGGCGTGAGCAGGTTCTCGACCGGGAGCGAGAGCAGCTCGGCGATCTCGGTGACCACGGCGCGTCCCGCCTTCAGGCGCGCGTCGGCGGCCGGGTTGCGATCGCCCCACGCCCGCGGAGGGGGGAGCGTGTCGGCGGCCGGGCGGGTCGGGCTCGGCAGGTCCTCGGTCGTCGTCCCGCGCTCGATCGCGGCCCACCAGCGCTCCACCTCGCCGCGGCTGGCGCGGCCGGTGAAGTCGCGGCGGCCCGAGAGCTGGCCGATGCTGGTCGGGATGTTGCGGGCGACCGCGATGATCGAGGAGTCGGGGATCAGGCGGCCGGGAGCGATGTCGCGCTCGCGGGCGAACGCGTCCCGGGCCAGCCAGAGCTCGCGCGCCACGGCGAGGGGGCGCGGGCCGCGGAGCGAGTGCATGCCGGAGAGGCGGCGCCACGGGTCCGGCGGGACCGCCTTCGGAGCGCGCGCGAGCGTCGCCTCGAACTCCTCGCGGGCGATGCGCGTCTTCCGCGCGGCGATGAGCATCTCCTCCATGCGGTCGCGGAGGTCCACGAGGAGCTCCACGTCCTTCGCGGCGTAGACGAGCCAGCTCTGGGGGAGGGGGCGGGTCGACCAGTCGGCGGCCGAGTGCTCCTTGGCCAGGTGGATGCCGAGGAGGTCCTCGACGACGGCGCCGAGGCCCACCTTGGGCAGTCCGAGGAGCCGGGCGGCGAGCTCGGTGTCGAAGATCCGCACCGGGTCCAGGCCCACCTCGCGCAGGCAGGCGAGATCCTGGCTGGCGGCGTGGAGGACCCACTCCTCCTGGCCGATGACCGCCTGCAGGGCGTCCATCCGGCCGATGGCGGGGGGATCGAAGAGGAACGCGCCGGCGCCGCGCCGGTAGACCTGGATCAGGTACGCGCGCTGCGAGTAGGTGAAGCCGGAGGCGCGCTCGGCGTCGACGGCGACGGGGCCCTCGCCGGCGGCGAGGGCGTCGACCGCGGCGAGGAACTCGTCGGGCGTGGAGAGGACACGGTAATCAGTCACGGTTGTTCCGTCGGAAGGCGAGCGGGGTCACACCGTCGCTCGATACGGGCGGGAGACCCGCGAGCATGCACAACAGCTCCCCCCACCCTTCCACGTGAGCGGCGAGCTGCGCATCATCCGGGCTCCAGGAGGCGCGGATCTCGATCTGCGCACCGTCCCCCTGAGCGGCCAGCTCGCCGAAACCGGTGGAGAGCACCTTGGTGGCTGTGCCGGACGCGGCGGAATAGGAGGCGCCCCGCGCCCCGAGGGCGTCGATGAGCCAGGACCAGGCGACCTCGGCGAGGAACGGATCGGTGCCGATCTCGACCTCGAGCGGGGCCTGGGCGAAGCAGACGACACGGAAGGGGCCGCCCCACTGCTCGGGCTCCTCGGGGTCGTAGAGCAGGATGAAGCGCCCCGTGCCCAGCTCGGAGTCGCGTCCGTGCGCGTGCGGCGCGACGTCGCCCGACAGGGCGAGGGCCCAGGGCGCGAGACCCGACGGCGAGGCGATCTCGGACACGGTGAGCTCGGCGCGCGTGGCAGCGGCGCGGATCGACTCCGTCGCGACCCGGAACTCCTCGGGGAGCTGGGACGACGCTGGGAATTCGGGCACGGTCGCAGACTAGGGTTCCGACGCGCCCGGGACGCGGAGGCACGCCGGGTGGGCGGCTCTCAGCGCGTGCGGCTCCAGCGGGCGTAGACGGCCCCGGAATCGTCCGCGGCCAGGAGCGTCAGGGCGTACGCGTCGTCGACGACGGCCGTGCCCGTCGCGACCGGGAGGCCCGGGAGGACCACGCGCGGCGAGGTGGTGAGGCACAGCTCGTCGACCCGGCCCGAGGCGAGGAACTGGCCCGAGAGCGAGGCGCCGCCCTCGCAGACGACGCGGTGCAGGCCGAGCCCGGCGAGAGCCTCCAGGAGCTCGTCGACGCCGATCCGCTCCGAGGAGGACGTGACCGGGACGACCTCGACGCCGGCGGGGAGCCCCTCCACCGCGCCGCGCGACTCCGGCACCAGCAGCAGGACCCGGGAGCCCTCCTGCAGCTCCAGGCGGTGCCCGGCGAGATCGCCCGAGGCGGAGACGACGGCGAGCGGGACCCGCCGGGGGACGCGGTAGCCCTCGGCGCGGACGCTCGCGGCTCCGACGAGGACGACGTCGGCCTGCTCGCGGACGACTCCGAGGATCGTGCGGTCGACGCGGTTGGTCAGCGTCTCGCTGGTGCCGTCGGAGCCGGTGCTGGAGCCGGTGACGCTCGCGATCATGTTCAGGCGCACGCGCACCGCCTCGTCGGGACGCCAGGCGTCCGCGACCGCCGCTCGCGCGCCCTCCTCGCCGATCACGATCGGCGGACCGGCGGGGACGAGCGGCCGGAGGATCATGCGGCCAGGTGCGCGCGGACCTGCCGCTTGGTACGGCCGAGCAGCGCGGTCATGCCGCGCAGGCGCAACGGCGAGACCGCCTCCGAGAGGCCGATGGTCTGCGGGAAGTCGTCGGGAACGGCGAGCACCTGCTCGGGGGTGAGCCCGGCCAGGCCCTGCGCCAGGATCGACGCGAAGCCGCGCGTCGTGGGCGCCTCGCGGGGAGCCGTGGCGTGCAGGTGCACGATCCCGCCCTCGACGTCGACGACGATGAAGACGGGCGCCTGGCACTCCTCCACGCGCTCGAAGAGGTCCGGGTGGTCGCGGTAGCGCTCGGGCAGGTCGGGGAGCTCGTTCGAGAACTCGAGCAGGAGCTGCAGGCGCTCCGGCTTCTCGAGGGCGAGGAACTCCTCGCGGATGTCGCGCAGAGCGTCGGGGAGCGTGGTGTCGGTCATCCGGTCCAGTGTCTCATCGGGGGAGGGGCGGCGGGCGGTCGCAGCGGAGGCCGGGAGCCCGGATCCGGCCCGTCGACGGGCGGATCGGCGCTCCCGGCCTCCGTCGTGACGCGTCAGCGGGCCGCGGGGGCCTCGCCGGGCTCGGCGCCCTGCACGATCGGGACGCGGACGGCGCTGCCCCACTCGGTCCAGGAGCCGTCGTAGTTGCGGACGCCCTCGAAGCCGAGGAGGTGGGTCAGCACGAACCAGGTGTGGGCGGAGCGCTCGCCGATCCGGCAGTAGGCGATGACGGAGTCGCCGTCCTTCAGCCCCGCGCCCTCGCGGTAGATGCCGTTCAGCTCGTCGAGGGGGCGGAAGGTGCCGTCCTCGGCGGCGGCCCTGCCCCAGGGCACGTTCTGCGCGCTGGGGATGTGACCGGCGCGCAGGGCGCCCTCCTCCGGGTAGGCCGGCGCCGTGGTGCGCTGCCCGGTGAACTCCTCCGGGGAGCGGACGTCGATCAGCGGGTTGCCGAAGTGCGCGAGGACGTCGTCCTTGAAGGCGCGGATCTCGGCGTCGCTGCGCTCGACGACGGGGTACTCGGCGGGCTCCGGGGAGGAGGCGTCCGTGGTCGTCGGGCGGCCCTCCGCGAGCCACTTGTCGCGACCGCCGTCGAGCAGACGGACGTCCTCGTGGCCGAAGAGGGTGAAGACCCAGAGCGCGTAGGCGGCCCACCAGTTGTTCTTGTCGCCGTAGACGACGACGGTGGTGTCGCGGGCGATGCCCTTGCCGCCGACGAGCGCGGCGAACGCGGCACCGTGGATGTAGTCGCGCTGCACCGGGTCGTTGAGGTCGGTGTGCCAGTCGATCTTGACGGAGCCGGGGATGTGGCCGGTCTCGTAGAGCAGGACGTCCTCGTCGGACTCGACGACGACGAGACCGGGAGTGCCGAGGCGCTGCTCGAGCCAGTCGGCGCTGACGAGCCGTTCGGGGTGCGCGTAGGAGGCGAACTTCGGCGACGGATCGGTTTCGACGGACAAGGAGGACCTCCAGGATGGTGCGCGGAGCGCGGGCGTGATTCCACGGCGGGCTACGCTGGAGCCCGCCCTTCAGCGACAGTACGCGTCCGCGGACGACGCCGCACGGAGGGCGCCGTAAGAGTTCGACACAGAACCGCGGCGGCTCCGTGCCCGGTGCGGCCGCCGCCACTGAGCGCACTGACCCCCGCCGTGCGCAGGATGCGAGACGCGAGTGAGCCCCGACGACGTCCGATCGACGAGCAGCCTGACCGCCCGCTCGCCCCTGATCAGCGGGCACGAGATCGCGTCGACGCTGGTGCCCCCGCGCCAGTTCGAGGGCGCCACCTTCGAGAGCTACCGTCCCGACCCGGAGTACCCCTCGCAGGCCGACGCGGTGGAGGCTCTCCGCGCGTTCGCCGCCGGCGGCGGATCCAAGGGAGGCGGAGGCGGCTTCCTGGGCTTCGGCCGGAAGAAGGCCCCCGCGGTCAAGCCGGGCGTGTACCTCGACGGCGGCTTCGGCGTCGGCAAGACCCACCTGCTCGCGGCGATCTGGCACGCGGTGCCGGGCCGCACCTACTTCGGGACGTTCATCGAGTACACCGCGCTCGTCGGCGCGCTCGGCTACGCGGCGACCGTCTCGCTCCTCAAGGGCTCGGCGCTCCTGTGCATCGACGAGTTCGAGCTGGACGACCCGGGCGACACGATGCTGATGACGCGGCTCCTCGGCGAGCTGGTCGCCTCCGGGACCCGCATCGCCGCGACCTCGAACACCCCGCCCAACGCGCTGGGCGAGGGGCGCTTCGCCGCAGCGGACTTCCTCCGCGAGATCCAGTCGATGGCCGCCCACTTCGAGACGATGCGGATCGACGGCACCGACTACCGGCGCCGCGACATCGAGGGCCACGCCGTGGTGCGCACCGACGAGGAGATCGACGCTCTCGTCGGGGCCGCCCCCGCCGGCTCCGTCGTCACCGACGACCCGTTCGCGGACGCCGTGCACCACCTGGGCACCGTGCACCCCTCCCGCTACATCAAGGTGATCGACGGCGTCGACACCATCGTGCTCCGGGGTGTCACCGCTCTGACCGATCAGACCGACGCCCTGCGCCTCGTGGCCTTCATCGACCGGGTCTACGACGCGCAGATCCCGGTCCTCGCCTCCGGGACGCCCCTCGACGAGGTCTTCGGCGGCGACATGCTGAGCGGCGGCTACCGCAAGAAGTACCTGCGCTCGATGTCGCGCCTCATCGCGCTCACCTCGATGGCGCCCCGCTCCTAGGGGCGGATCCGCTCTCCTCCCGGCGGTCCCGGGTTCGTCGTCGTGCCGTCCGCCAGTGCGCCGTAACGCGCTTTTTACACAGGGGCCTCGGCCGTAACCTCCGCGAAACGCGGTGCCTCACGGGACGAAACCTCGCGCCACCAGACTGTCGGCTACCCGAGGTGACCCGACACCCGCGTGTCTCCAGGCCGTGCTCCGACGCAGCGTCCTCGCTCCGGGCTTTTCTCTGCACACTCACGAGAGGTTCAACAATGGATCAAGGCAATACCGCGTTCCTGCTCATCGCAGCCGCGCTGGTCCTGCTCATGACCCCCGGGCTCGCCTTCTTCTACGGCGGCCTGGTGCGTGCGAAGAGCGTCATCAGCATGATGATGCTCAGCTTCGGAGCCATGGGCCTCATCGGGGTCCTCTGGGTCCTGTACGGCTACGCGATCGCGTTCGGCAACGGCCCGTCCGGCCCGGCGGGGACCGACACCTTCGTCGGCATCGACGGCGTCCTCGGCATCGACACCGCCCAGATCGGCCTGCAGGGCATCTACAACGACGCGCTCGGCGAGCAGACGTCGGCCTACCCGACGCTGGCCTTCGCCGCGTTCCAGGCGACGTTCGCGATCATCACCGTCGCGCTCATCTCCGGCGCCATCGCGGACCGGGCGAAGTTCGGCGCCTGGATGGTCTTCGCCGGCGTCTGGGCCACCGTCGTCTACTTCCCGGTCGCCTCGTGGGTCTTCAACTTCACCCTCGGCGACGACGCCACCGTCGTCGACGGCGGCTGGATCGCCTACGGCGTCGGCGCGATCGACTTCGCGGGCGGCACCGCCGTCCACATCAACGCCGGAGCGGCGGCCCTCGCTCTCGCCCTGGTGCTCGGCAAGCGCGTCAACTTCACCAAGGGCGCGCACCAGCCGCACAACCCGCCGTTCGTGCTCCTGGGCGCCGGACTGCTGTGGTTCGGCTGGTTCGGGTTCAACGCCGGCTCCGAGCTCGCCGCCGACGGCATCGCGGCCGTCGCCTTCCTGAACACCATCGCCGCTCCGGCCGCCGCGATCCTCGGCTGGCTCGTCGTCGAGAAGATCAAGGACGGCAAGCCCACCTCGATCGGCGCCGCCTCGGGCGCGGTCGCGGGCCTCGTCGCGATCACCCCGGCCTGCGCCAGCCTGTCGCCGTTCTGGGCGATCGTCCTGGGCGTCATCACCGGCGCCGTCTGCGCCCTGGCGATCGACCTGAAGTACCGCCTCGGCTACGACGACTCGCTCGACGTGGTCGGCGTGCACCTGGTCGGCGGCCTCATCGGAACGCTCTACATCGGCTTCTTCGGCACCGGCGTGGGCCTGTTCCTCACCGGCGACGCGAGCCAGCTCGGCAAGCAGGCCCTCGCGGCCTTCACCGTCCTCGCCTACTCCTTCGTCATGACGCTCCTCATCGGCTGGATCATCCAGAAGACGATGGGCTTCCGCGTGAAGAACGAGGACGAGATCGCCGGCATCGACACGGCCATCCACGGCGAGGCGGGCTACGTCCTGGCGGACTGACCCCCTCCTCCGCAGCACCCGACGGGGTGCCGGCTCTCCGGAGCCGGCACCCCGTCGGCGCGTCCGGGCCGGGCGACCGCCGGGCGCGCCCCCGCAGGCGGGCGGCCGCGGATCCGGGCTAGGGTTCCGGGGTGCCCTCCTCGCGCTCGGTCGTGTCCCTGCTCCTCCGACTCCTCGGCCGCGCGGTCGCCCCGCGGCCGGACGCCGGGCCCCGCCCGCAGCGCCCGTACCTGAGCACGACGGCGCCGACGCCGGGCGCGAGCGGAGTGGGCCGCACCGTCGAGGTCGACCCGTCGCGGCTCCGCGGGGTCCGCCTGGGCTACGCGCCCACGCCCGACGGCGACCCGGACCCGGGCGAGGTCGTCTGGACCTGGGTGCCGTACGAGGAGGACGACGGCCGCGGCAAGGACCGCCCGGTGCTCGTGCTCGCGGTCGAGAAGTCGGGGACGGTTCTCGCCGTGCGGCTGAGCTCGAAGGAGCACTCCGACTACCTGGCCGTCGGCACCGGCGGCTGGGACCCGGACGGGCGCCCCAGCTGGGTCGACCCGGAGCGCGTGTTCCGCGTGCACCCCGCCGGGATGCGCCGCGAAGGAGCATCTCTGGAGCGTGCTCGGTACGACGCCGTCGCCCGGGTGCTCTCGGCGCGGTACGGCTGGCACTGAGCGCTCGACGCCGTCGAGCGGCCATGAGTGGTCGCCGCTGAGCGCCTCACGGGAGATCCCTGCCCGTCGAACGAGGGCCGTGCTCCTCGGAGGAGGCGTCAGACCGGGTCGATCGGCACGAAGCCCGCGTACTTCGCGGCGCGGCCGTCCCCGGAGGACGTGCCGGTGAGCCTCCGCTGCACCCACGGCGCGACGTGCTGCCGGTAGTACTGCACGGTTCCGCCGCGCCGGAGTGCGGCCTCGGGAGCGTCGGGCAGCGCGGCGGGCGGCGTGAGCCCGAGCGCCCGCAGGACCCGGTCGGCCACCCGCCGGTGCCCCCGCGGGCCGAGGTGCAGGCGGTCCTCCGACCACAGCTCCGGATCGGCGAAAGCGGGGTCGTGCCAGTTGTCGGCGACGACCACGTCGGTCCGGTGGCTCGTCCGACGCAGGACGGCGTCGGTCAGCGCGTCCCCGCGGCGGCGGATGAGCGAGCCGAGCGGGAGCCGCGGCGACGGGTCGGCGCCGGCCAGGGCGATCAGCACGACGCCCTGCTCGTCGCAGCGCTCGAGCACACGGAGGTAGGCGTCGGCGATCCGCTCGATGTCGGCCCGCGGGCGCAGCATGTCGTTGCCGCCTCCGTTGAAGGAGAGGTGGGTCGGGCCGAGGGCGAGCGCGGGCTCGAGCTGCTCGGCGAGGATCGGCGCGATGAGCCGGCCCCGGATCGCGAGGTTGGCGTACTCGATCCGCTCACCCGTGGCCGCCGCCCATCCCGCGGCCGCCAGATCGGCCCAGCCGCGCGGGGTGCCGTCCGGCCGCTCGTCGCCGACGCCCTCGGTGAAGGAATCGCCGATCGCGACGTAGCGGACGGCCGTCATCGGCGGGTTCCGGAGGTGCGCATCGTGGCACTTTACCGCTCCGCGGCCGGGCTCAGGCGCGGCGCCTCAGCGGGGTGACCGGTGCCGAGCGGATGCTGCTGGGGCGGGCCGGCGTCGCGGCACCCGGCGCTGCGGCGAGCAGCTCCTCCTCGGGCCGGATGCCGGGCCGGTGCTCGCGCTCGGGACGCGGGGCGGCCCGGAACCAGGCGGCCAGCGCGGAGGACCGGCGGTGCCTCCGGTGGTCGCGGTCCAGCTCGGCGGTGCCCCGGTAGCCGGAACCCCGGGCGATGCGGTCGAGGCCGCCGAGAGCGACGGGGGTGCTCGCCATCAGGACGGCGGCCAGCTCGAGTCGGCGGAGGGCGAGGTGCTCGTCGAGGCCGAGCCCGTAGCAGCGGCGGAACCGCAGCCGCAGCAGCAGGGCGGGCATCCGCAGCTCGGCGGCGAGGTGGTGGACGGTGAAGCGCCGATCCAGGTAGCGCTCGTTGACGAGGGCGGCCGCCGCGATGGCGACGACGTCGAGCGGCCGGCGGGAGGCGGCTAGGCGAGGGGTGGGGGTTCGGGTGTCCAGGGGAGGCATGCACAGGAGACGCGCGAGGTCCCTGTTCGTGACGCGGAGGCGCGGAATGCGTTCGGGTGGCGCAGTGATCGGTGTCGGACCGGCTCGACCGGCAGGGGCTGTGCCATCGTCGGGAGGGGGCGGAGTCCCCGCCGATCCGGAACCGACACCCAGGAGACGACCGCATGGCGCACGCCGCGCTGATCATCCACAGCGCACGGAAGGTCGACGCGGCCGGGACGGTGGAGCACCACTGGCTCCGCGCGCGGGACGGCGCGATCACGGCGACCGGCACCGGCACCGGCTGGCAGGCGCAGGCGGAGGGGGCGGAGCTGCACGACGCGCGGGGCCTCACCGCTGTCCCGGGCTTCCTCGACCTCCATGTGCACGGAGGGGGCGGTCACGGCTTCGACGGAGGAGCGGAGGCGATCCGCGCGGGCCTCGCGCTGCACCGCTCCCGTGGCACCACGCGCTCGCTGGTCAGCCTGGTCTCGGCGCCGCTGGAGCAGCTGGAGTCCTCTCTGGACGCGGTCTCGGCCCTCGCGGCCACCGACCCGCTCGTGCTCGGCGCGCACCTCGAGGGCCCGTTCCTCGCGCCCTCGCGCAGGGGAGCGCACGACCCCGCGGCTCTCGTGCACCCCTCCTCCGGCGCGGTCGGCCGGCTGCTGGACGCCGCCCGCGGACGCCTCGCGCAGATCACGCTCGCGCCCGAGCTGCCGGGAGCCCTCGCCGCGGTGGAGCGGCTCGCCGGCGCCGGCACGGTGGTCGCGGTGGGCCACACCGAGGCGGACGCCGACCAGGCGCGGGCAGCGTTCGACCGCGGAGCCCGGCTGGTCACGCACGCGTTCAACGCCATGCCCGGGATCGGCCACCGCTCCCCGGGCCCGATCCCGGTGGCCCTGGGAGACGAGAGGGTCGCGCTCGAGCTGATCCTCGACGGCCGGCACGTGGACGTCGAGGTGGTGCGGCTCGCGTTCGCGGCGGCTCCCGGGCGGATCGCGCTCGTCACCGACGCGATGGCGGCGGCCGGGGCGGGCGACGGAGCGCACCGCCTCGGCCCGCTCGACGTCGAGGTGCTCGGCGGAGTCGCCCGGCTCGCGGGCACCGCTGTGCTCGCCGGATCCACGCTCACGCAGGACGAGGCCCTGCGGCGCGCCGTCGGGCCCGGTCGGCTCGGGCTGGAGGCGTCCGTCGCCGCCCTCACCGCCGTTCCCGCCCGCGTGCTCGGCCGTGGCGACCTCGGCCTGCTGGCCCCCGGGTACCGCGCCGACGTCGTCCTGCTCGACGCATCGCTCCGCGTGCAGCGGGTCTGGGCCGAGGGGCGCCCGTTCCCCGACTCCGCGGCCGGCGCGACGCGACCCCGGGTCAGGGCGTCGGCGTGACGGTCCAGGTCCCCTCGGTCTGGACGGCCATGACGCCGGGCAGGTCGGCCTCGAACACCTCGGAGAAGGCGACGGAGTCGCCGAACAGCTGCGGCTGATCGGAGGTCGTGAACACGCGGCCGGAGAACGAGTCGTCCGGACCCGCGGGCGTGTAGTCGACCGTCACGCGCGGGACGTCGTCGGAGAAGAACAGGACGGCCGGGCCGGTGCCGGACTGCGCACCGCTCACCGTCGCGAGGTCGTTCCAGCTCTGCAGGCCGAGCGTCCACGGCCCGTCGGCTCGGACGATCACCTGCTGCTCGACGGGGTCGTCGCGGAAGATCCCGGTCAGGAACGACCCCGTCATCGGGGCGGCGGCCTCGCCGAAGGGCGTCATCCGGCCCGCGGCGGTGACGATCGCCGTGCCGGTGCAGGCCGAGCAGTCCAGGCTCAGGACGACCGCGAACTCGCCCTGCCGCTGGAACGACACGTCGGCCGGGCCGGTGCCCGAGACGGTGGCGGGGACTCCCTCGCCGACCGGCCCGGCGTCGACGACGGTTCCGACCGGCTCGGCGGTCGCCGGAGCGGAGGGGGTCGGGCTCGGAGTGATCAGGTCGGTGATGGCGGGTCTCGGCGTCCGCGAGGCGGGCGCGGACGCCGTGGCGCCCGCCTCGGCCCCGCCGCCGGCGGTGCACCCGCCCAGCAGCAGGAGCCCCGCCGCTGCCGTCGTCGCCACTGCTGCTGTCGTCCCCCGAGCCCTCATGCGTCCAGACTGCCAGGGCTGGTCCGGATCGTCGTCCCCGGAGGGAGTCAGAGGAGCAGGGCGCCGAGGCCCGCGGCGGCGAGGACGACGATCCACGGGGGCACGGTCCAGCGCGTCAGCGCCACGAAGGCGCCGATCGCGAGCGCCAGAGCGCCGGTCGAGCCGATGCCCTCGGTCAGCACCGGGTCGTAGAGGGCGCCGCCGAGCAGTCCCACCACGCCGGCGTTCACGCCGGCCAGCGCCCTCTGCGCGACCGGCAGGTGCCGCAGCCGCTGCCAGAACGGGAGCACGCCGACCACGAGCAGAGCGCCCGGCAGGAAGATCGCGACCAGCGCGATCGCCGCCCCCGCGACACCGTCCGGCGTCCCCGCGCCCACCGCGCCGAGGAACGCGGAGAAGGTGAAGAGCGGGCCGGGCACCGCCTGCGCCGCCCCGTATCCGGCCAGGAACTCGCTCTGCCCGACCGTGCCGGCGCCGACCGTCTGCGCCTCCAGCAGAGGCAGCACGACGTGGCCGCCCCCGAACACCAGAGCGCCCGCGCGGTAGAAGACGGAGGCGAGACCCGCCGCTCCCTCGCCCGTGAGAGCGTCCAGCAGGGGGAGGCCGGCCAGGAGGAGTCCCCAGAGGGCGAGCGCCGAGACCGCGAGCGCCGTCGGGATTCGGACCGCGAAGCCCGGGCCGTCGTCTGGAGCCGCCTCCTCACGGCGGAGCCACAGGACGCCGGCCAGGCCCGCCGCCGCGATCACCGCCACTTGCAGCGCGGGCTCCGGGGCGAGGAGCACGGCGACGGCCGCCGCACCGGCGATCGTCGCGCGTCGGCGGTCCGGTGCGAGCGAGCGCGCCATCCCGAGCACGGCCTGTGCGACGACCGCGGCCGCCGCCGCCTGGAGGCCCAGGAGCCAGCCGGCGGAGGCGACATCGCCCGTACCGGCGACGAGCCCGGCGACGAGGACCAGGGCGATCGCCGAGGGGAGCGTGAATCCGCACCACGCGGCGACCAGTCCGGCGAGTCCCGCGCGCTGCAGGCCGACCGCCATCCCGACCTGGCTGGACGCGGGTCCGGGGAGGAACTGGCACAGCGCGACGAGGTCGGCGTACGCGCGATCGGTCAGCCAGCCGCGGCGCACCACGAACTCCTCGCGGAAGTAGCCGAGGTGCGCGATCGGCCCGCCGAACGAGGTCAGCCCGAGGCGGAGGAACACGAGGAGCACGGGGAGGGCGCCGCCCCGCTGCAGCCGACCCGTCTCCGACACGGGGGCATCCTGCCAGACGGCGGTGTCCAGCACGCGTCGTGTCACCGGAAAAGGGACGATAAGCGGCCGGATAAGCGATTCCTCGCCCATTCTCCTCCGGTCGATAAAACGGTGGGTAGAAATACTGAACCCCTTCTCATCCCCTCTGTTAGCCTGATCCGGCTTCCCTTTCCTTCTCGAGGAGAAGGTGATCCGCATCAGTAGCGCGAGCGCTGCCGCTCGTTCACTGAACGCCTTCTCCTCCTCTTTCGATCGGTGTACCCGGAACGGTGACGATCGGAAAGGCTCTCTCTTCCGTGACTCCTCAGGACACTGCCGTCGGCGACTCCGCCGACTCCTCCCGCACCGGCTCCCGATCGGGCGTCAAGGCCCTCTCCGCTCTCTCCCGCCGCACGATCCTCGCCGGATCCGTCGCCGGCGCGGGCGCGATCGCCTTCGCGACGCCGGCCCTCGCGGCCGGCGACCTCACCGCGGTGCCCCGACTGCCCGGCGAGGTCTCGCGCCTGTCCACCGCCACGTCGAAGACGGGCGGGAAGCGCTACGAGATCATCGACGTCGTCGTCGCGGGGGACCGGGCGCGCCTGTTCGTGCCGCACGCGACGCCTCCGTCGCAGACCAGGGGCGCATCGATGCTCTGGTACTACCACGCCCGCAACGGCACCCACACGGCGCTCTCGAGCGCCTTCGCGTACTCGGCCGACCTCGCCGTGGACCGCGGCATCGTCAGCATCTGCCCGACCTACGGCGGCAGCATCTGGTCGAGCCCGCGAGCGATCGAGATCCAGGCCGCTGTCGTCGCCTGGGCCTCGTCGGTGTGGCGGATCGACGCGAGCCTCCTGCGCTCCGACTCCGGGGGCGGGCCGCTTCTGACCTGGGCCTACGGGAAGCGGATGGTGCCGAACATCCGGGGCGCGTACCTCTGCAACAGCTCCTACGACATGGAGGAGCGGGCGGCGAGCGAACCGGACCGGATCGGCCCCGAGTACGCCGACGCCGCGGCCATCGCCGCCACCAACCCGGCGCGGCTGCCCGCGTCGGTGTGGCGCGGTGCGCGGCTGAGGATCACCGGATCGCCCGACGACAAGGTCGTGCCGTTCGCCCTGCACGGCGCCGCCCTCCACGCCGCGGCCCTGCCCCTGGCGAAGGAGGCGACGGTCCGCACCCACCCGGGGGAGGGCACCGACGGGCACAAGGTCCCGAGCTTCACCAACAAGGAGATGCTCGACACCTTCCAGCGCTGGATCGCCGAGGGCCCCGTGCCGCAGACGGAGCCCGAGCCCGAGACGCCGCCCGTGTCCACGCTGCCCGGCGCGGGCACCTACGAGAACGGCGCCGCGCAGATCGTCACCACCGGCACCTGGACGACGCTGAAGGCCACCGCGGACAGCGGCGGGAGCATCGCCTACTCGACCAGCTCCGGCGCCTCCGCGACGCTCGCCTTCACCGGCACGAGCATCGCCTGGATCAGCCGACTCACGTCGTCCTCCGGGATCAACGACGTCGAGCTCGACGGTGTGAAGGTCGCCTCCGTCGACCGCTACAGCGCGTCCACCCGCTCGAAGCAGACGGTGTGGAGCAGCGGACAGCTCGCCGCCGGGCCGCACACGCTGACGATCCGCCGGGGGAGCGGCCGCAATCCGGCCTCGACCGGGACCAACCTGCTGCTCGACTCCTTCGTGGTCGGCGACGCGACGCCTCCGCCGGCGACGACGCTGCCCGGAGCGGGCACCTACGAGAACGGCGCCGCCCCGATCGTCACGACCGGCACCTGGTCGACGTTGAAGGCGAGCACGGACAGCGGCGGCAGCATCGCCTACTCGACCACCGCGGGCGCCTCCGCCACCCTCGCCTTCACGGGCACCAGCGTGAGCTGGATCAGCCGCCTCACCGGCTCGTCCGGCATCAACGAGGTCGAGCTCGACGGAGTCAAGGTCGCGTCCGTCGACCGCTACAGCGCCGCGACGCGGTCGAAGCAGACGGTCTGGAGCAGCGGACAGCTCGCGGCCGGGCCGCACACGGTGACCATCCGCCGCGGGAGCGGCCGCAACCCGGCCTCGAGCGGCACCAACCTGATCCTCGACGCGTTCGTGGTCGGCGACGCCGCTCCGGTCCCCACGGTCACCGTGCCCACGCCGATCGCGGAGTGGTCCTTCGCCGAGAGCGCCGCCCCCTTCGCCTCGGCCGCCGCGGGCGCTCCGGCGCTCCGGCAGGGCGCGGGCTCCTCCGCCCGCGCCGTCGCCACGCCGTTCGGCACCGGAGTCGCCCTCAACGGGACGACGGACCACCTGGTCGTCCCCAAGGACGAGGTCGGCCCGCTCAACCTGGGCGCCTCGACCGGCCAGGTGACGATCGCGGTGTGGGTGCTCAACTCCGCCGCGGACGGCGCCTGCATCGCGGGCGTCTGGGAGGAGTCGACGGTCGGGCCGCTGCGCTCCTACGCGCTGTTCAACAACCTCCCCGAGTACGGCGGCTGGGAGCGCGTGTGCATGCACGTCTCGAAGCTCGGCGGGCCGACGCCCGGCTACCCGTACTCGCGCGACTACTCGGTGGAGCCCCGCCGGATCACGCGCGGCGTGTGGCAGCTGCACGTCGGGACGTACGACGGCGCAGTCGCGGTCTCGTACCTCGACGGCGCCGCCACCGCGTACCCGGTGTACACCGACAAGCTCGGCGCGACCTACGCCAAGAACCCCTACGTCTACTCCGACGGCCTCAACGCGGCTCCCGGCGACTTCGTGGTCGGAGCGGTCGGCCGGGACGGCACGATGATCAACCGCTTCGCCGGCTCCCTCGCCCGACTGCGGGTGTGGGACCGGGCGCTGACCGCGGAGCAGGTGAAGCAGCTCTACTCGGCCGAGAAGGGCGCTCTCGGGTGACGACCCGAGGGCGGTGACACGAGTCCGAGAAGCGGATGATCCGCTTCTCGGACAAGGCCGTTCGAGCGATAGCGGGCGTCCCTCTTTCGAGGGTGGTGTTATCGGCTGAATACAGATCGGCGGGCGGCCGCTTCACGGCTGCTTCGCCGTTCTCCGCCGCCTGTATCCGTTGCGCGGGATTCCGTACCCAGGCGGACGTGCGCTCCCGGAGGGCCGTACGGCGGGGGATCATCGCCCGGCGGCCGCGCAGCCCTGTCCCGGATCTCGGAGTGCGGCCCCGCGCCAGATGCGCACCGGCGCGACCACCTCCCAGCCGAGGGTGAGGTAGAGGGGGCGGCCGTCCGTGCTGGCGACGAGGAGACCGCTCCGTGCACCCTCGGACCGGGCCCAGGCGGTGAGGGCGTCGACGACCCGCCGTCCCAGCCCGCGTCGGCGGAACCGCGCATCGGTCTCGATCCGGTCCAGGACCGCGACCGTCCCGTGCACGGCGGCGGTGCCCTGAGCGGCGACGACTCCGTCGACCAGCAGCCGGACGCTCGCCACTCCGTCGGCGGCCTCGAGCACGGCTCCCGCGAGCAGGGCACCCTCGGCGGTGCGGCCCGGGCCGAGGAGCGCCGCCATCAGGCTCTCGTCGCCCGCGACGAGCTCCAGCCCGGCGGCGGGCGCGAGGCGGGCGTCTTCGCCCAGGCCGATGACCGTCAGCCACTCCTGGGGCCCGGCCACCCGCTCGGCGCCCGCCTGCAGCGCGGAGGGCGACGGATCGACCAGGATCCGCTCCCGCGTGCGCGACTCCGCTCCGACATCGACCAGCCATGCCCCGTCCTCGCGGACGCGCTGCACGCCGCGTGCCCGGCACCAGCCCTCGACCCAGTCGTCCACCCGCTCCGTCGTCGTGATCACGCCCCGAGAGCAGCCGCGACCGGACGGGCGCGATCGTGGGAAGCGGGTTCTCCCGGCGGTGGCCGTCGATCCCCAGCAGGACCGCCCTCGCGCGGATCGCACCCCGCGCACCGCGATCGGCCGGGTCCTCCCGTTGTCAACCTCAGTGCCACGGCGCCGTCCCGGCCCTACCGTCGGCGCGAGACATCCGCTGCACCGCCGGGACCCTGACGGCCGTGCCGAGAGTGAGGGGCCGATCCGATGCCCAGGCAGGACGGCGACCCGCGGAGCACCACCCAAGTGCTGCGCGAGCTGGTCGCCGCGTTCGAGGATCCGGGGGCCGTGCACCCGGCGCTGGCGCGGCAGGTGCGGAGCGCCGCCCGCGAGCTGCTCGGCGCGTCGGAGCGGGAACCGCTGCGCCTGCGCGTGCGGATGCCGACCCTGATGGTCCCGCGCTCGGTCGTGGACGAGGTGCCCGATCCGCCCCCGGTGCCGCCCGCCGCGCTCTGACCCGACGGCGCTCGTACACTCGGACGATGCGACACGGCATCGTCATCCTCCCGCAGGACCCGTGGGCCGAGGCCCGCCGGAAGTGGCAGTCGGCCGAGGGCCTGGGCTTCGACCACGCGTGGACCTACGACCACCTCTCCTGGCGCTCCCTCGCCGACCAGCCGTGGCACGCGACCGTCCCCACCCTCACCGCTGCCGCGATGGTGACCGAGACGCTCCGCCTGGGCACGTTCGTGGCCTCCCCGAACTTCCGCCACCCGGTGCCGTTCGCGAAGGAGATCGCGACGCTGGACGAGATCTCGGGCGGTCGGACGATCCTCGGGGTCGGCTCGGGCGGCACGGGCTTCGACGCGCGCGTGCTCGGGCAGCCCGACTACTCGCCCCGGCAGCGGCACGAGCGCTTCACCGAGTTCGTCACGGCCCTTGACGCGCTGCTGCGCTTCGAGGAGCCCGGCTCGGGCGGAGTGGACCTCGAGGGGGAGTGGTTCACCGCCCGCTCGGCGCGGATGGTGGGCGAGCCCGTGCAGCGCCCCCGCGTCCCGTTCGTCCTCGCCGCGAACGGGCCGAAGGGCCTCGCGCTCGTCGCCGAGCGCGGGCAGGGCTGGGTCACGACCGGCCCGGAGGGAGTGTCGAGCGAGGAGTGGTGGCGGGCGGTCGCGTCCCTCTCCCGGCGGCTCGATGCGGCGCTCGAGGCGGCCGGGCGCGACCCGCGCACCGTCGAGCGCCACCTCTCGCTCGACTCCGGGGGCGACTACTCCCTCGAGAGCGTCGCCCGGTTCGAGGACATGGCCGGCCGGGCGGAGGAGCTCGGCTTCACGGACGTGATCGCGCACTGGCCGCGGCGCGACGGCGTCTACGCGGGCGACGACGAGGTCCTCTACGAGGTCGCCTCGCGATTCTGACCGGGCCTAGGGGCTCCGGAGCGGTCCTCAGACCGCGCGGGCGCTCCCGCGGTCGACGAGACGCGCGGGCAGGAGGCGGATCGACGGCTCCTCGCCGCGGGACGGCTGCTCGATCCGCTCGACGAGCGTGTCGACCAGGTGCGCGCCGAGCTCGGCGGCACCCGTCTCGACGTAGCTGTAGGGGAGCGAGAAGTCGCGGGCGAACTCGGCCGAGTACAGGCTCACGACGGACAGCTGCCCGGGCACGGCGACAGCGCGTCGGCCCAGGATCGCGGGAAGCATCGCGATGGTCCGGTCGCTGTGGACGACCAGCGCCGTGAGTCCGGGGTTGTCGTCGAGGAACGCCGTGATCATCGGCTCGACGGCGTCGGCGGCGGTGGCGGCCGGGCGCATCACCAGCTCGATCCCGAGCCGACCGGCGGTCTCGAGAGCCGACTCGCGGAACCGGAGCCCGTAGGTCCCTCCGCGGTCGAAGACGCGCTCAGGAGGGGTGACGAGACCGATGCTCCGATGCCCGAGGGCGCCCAGGTGCTCGATCAGCAGGCGGGCCGCGTCGCCGAAGTCGAGGTCGAAGACGTCCACCCCGGAGGCGTCCGCGGGCACGCCGAGGGCGGCACCGGGCCGCCGCGAGGCGCGCAGGACGGGCAGCCGGTCGTCGTCGTCCGCGACGCTCAGGAGGATCAGTCCGTCGACCTGGCCGGAGCGCGTGAGTCGGCGGACGGCAGCCGCCCCGTCGGCCTCGGTGGCCAGCAGCACGTCGTAGCCGAGCTCGCGGGCGCGGGCCGTGATGGGGAGCACGTACTCGACCATCGCGGGCGCGAACTCGTCCGGGTCGAAGTGGACGAGCAGGCCGAGCGCCATGGTGCGGCGCGTCGCGAGCGCCCGTGCTCCGGCGTTGACCGTGAAGTCGAGCTCGGCGATCGCGTCCTCGATGCGCTTGCGCGTCTCGGCGGAGATGCTGCGCTTGCCGGAGAGGACGTACGACACAGTGCTGCGAGAGACCCCTGCCGCTTTCGCGACGTCTCCGATCGTGGCCATCTCCACCCCCGCTCGAACCGTGTCGAGAGTGGCAGTGCGGCGCGGCGCACGCAACTCGGGCGCCGCGTCCCCGGAGCGAGGACCGGACGCTGCGGCTCCGGCGCTCTGCTCGTCCACGGCGCGGCCGTCCCCGTCGGGGAACGTCCGGTCCCGACCACACGCCGACGCGGCCGGGCGCACGAGGTGCCCGGCCGCGTCAGGGCGTTCTCGACGGATCAGCCGCAGCGCGCCGCACCGTAGGCCGGTGCCGTGGATCCGCTCGCCGCAGCGCCGTCGACCGTCCCCGCGATCCGCACGTCGAGAGCGCCGGCTCCGACGCTCGCAGCGCGGGTGCTGAAGGCGGCCGAGACCGTCTTGCCGGGAGCGACCCCGGTGAAGGTCTTCGTGCCCCAGGCCGAGCCGATCGTGACGTCAGCGGCGACCGCGCTGGTGTTGGTCGCCGTCCCCGTGATCGTGACCTTCCCCGCGGTGCAGCGCGAGGCCGCCGTGCCGCTCACCGTCAGGCCCGTGGTCCGCCCGACGAAGGGCGTGACCGAGATCCTGTCGATGTTGGGCGCGTACTGCGAGGTGAGCAGGACGCCGGGGAAGGTGTCGGAGAGGTAGGTCGTCCCGTCGAACCCCGGGAGCTCCTTCGAGGTGATCGCGATGGTGTTCGAGCCCTTCCTGAGCGTGACCGGCACGCTCAGGTCCCACAGCTGGTTCTGGTGGAACGTGTGCGGGAAGAGCACGCGCTGCGTCACTCCGTTGACCGTGATGTCCGCGTGGCGGGCGAGCGGGTCGGGGTTGTAGTGCGTCGCGGGGGACTGCTCCTCGTTGGAGTAGCGCAGCGTGAGCGCGTAGGTCCCGTCCTGCTCGGCCTTCACGTCGCCGAAGGTCAGGGTCGAGTCGCCGTCGCGTCCGCCGCCGATGTTCCCGACGGCCTTGCCGCCCGACGCGAAGGACAGGTCGCGGACCGTGGCGGGGCCGGTGATCGTGGCCGCCTCCGCCTCGTAGCTCGTCGTCGAGGGCGGGTTCGCGCTCGCTCCGACGACGATCCGATCGACGAGGAGCGTGCCGCTCGTGCCGACGACCTCGATCTTGTTCACGCCGCCCGAGAGGAAGACCTGGCGGGTCGAGCTCGCGCCCACCGGCCCGACCTTCACGTCGTTGACGTAGAGGTCGCCGGTGCCGCCGCCCAGGGTGTCCACCGTCACGGAGGACGGCGCGTCCTTCGCGGAGTAGCCCCAGACGGTGGTGGAGGCGCCGCTGGTGAGCGTCGCCGTGCCCGATCCGGAGACCCCGGCGCGGGAGTAGTCGGCCGTCGCGCCGTTCTCGAGCGTGCCGGTCTCGGCCTCGTGGATCGAGGTCGCGGCGGCCGCGCTGGGGAGGGAGAGCTCGATCTTGTCGACGATCGCGTCGCCCACGGTCGACTTCGTGCCGGCGAGGTTCTTCGCGGCGAGCGAGATCGTGTGGGTGCCGGCGGTCAGCTTCACCTTCGTGTCCGCGTGGTCCCAGACCACGAACTTGTAGGCCAGCGGAAGGAGGATCTCCTGCTCCGCAGCGCCGTCGACGCTCAGGAACGCGTTGATCGGACCCTGCTGGGCGTTGGCGGCGTAGGTGTTGAGGGAGTTGGCGAAGACGCTGAGGTCGTACTCGCCGTCCTTCGGGACGGTGACCGCGAAGTCGAGCTTCAGGTCACCGCCGGTGCGGATCCCGCCCACGTTGCGTCCGCCCGAGGTGTAGAAGCCGCCGACGTTGGTCGGCGAGCCCTCGGGTCCGTTGAGGTTCCGCGATCCGGTGTAGCGGGCGTCCTCGGCCTCGTACTTCTGGCGGAAGTCGACGGGCGAGGCGGACGGCGACGACGCGTTGGCGCCCGGGGTCAGGACGACTTCGTAGGCGGAGTCGATGTCGAGCGCGGGGAGGGATCCGCCGAAGTCCAGCGAGAGGGCGCCGTCCACGACGGACGCGTCGAACTCCTTGACCGTCTGCGGGGCTCCCGAGTCGCCGACCTGGCCGGTCCAGCGGATCTCGCTGACCTCCACGTGGACCTTCGAGCCGAAGGTGGCGGCCGGGATGCGCTCGAACGCGACCTTCTGCGAGCCGCCGACGCCTCCGAAGAGGGCTCTCGCCTGCTTGGCCGCGGTGTCGAGGGTCGCGACGCCCTGGAGGGTGTAGCTCTGGCCGGGCTTGGGCGGCGTGACCGCGACGGTGTCGCCGGTCATCGAGGCGTAGGCGTTGAGGAGCCACCACTGGCCGTTGGCGCGGTTGGCCTGCACCGCGGAGTCGGAGAGGTTGCCGTCGATGTTCCAGTAGGCGATGTCGCCGTCGACCTTCTTGTCCTCGAGCGCGCTGATCCACTGGACCATCTGGCCGGGCACGGAGGTGTGGTAGTTGAAGGCGTACTCGTTGAGGTTCACCGGCAGGTGCTTCCCGGCGTAGGACGTGCCCGCGTACAGCTCGTCCTCCCAGGCCCGGAAGCGGTCGACGTTGGTGCGGATCTCACCCGGGGCGCTCAGCTCGTGCCAGGTCATCACGTCGGGGACGGTGTCCTGCTCGAGCGTGTGGGTCATGAACCCGCGGACCTGGTCGTAGAGGACGCTGGTGTTCGGTCCGGCGATGCGGGCGTCGGGCATCCTGTCGCGGATCAGCGCGTAGGTGCTGTCCCAGGCCGCGAAGAACGCGGTCGGGTCCTCCAGCCAGCTCTTCCCGTCGTAGCTCCACTTCCCGTTGCCGAACATGTTGCCCTCGGGCTCGTTGAACGGCACGAACACGATGTTGTCCTGGTACTCCTCGGGGAGCGCGAGCACCTGGTCGACCTGCGTGGCGATCTTCGCCTGGTAGTCGGCCAGCTTCTCCTGGGGAGTGCTGCCCGGCCACTCGTAGGGGAAGCCGCGGTAGATGTCCGTCATGTAGATGTAGGTGTCGCCGTCCGAGGTGTCGGCGACGGCCTTCGCGACGCTGAGCGCGTCGGCGCCCGGATGCTGCGGCCCGTCCTGCGCCTTGGTCGAGACCGTGCGCAGGTCGATCCCCTCGAGGAGGTTGTCGGAGGGGAGGCCCTCGCCGTAGACCCCGTAGAGGGTGCCGGACGCGCCGCCCATGAACTCCCCGGTGCTCGTGCCGAGGTCGATGGTCATCTCGTCGAGTGCGCGCACCGTGACGGTCGCCGTGACCGCGGTGCCGAGGCCGGTGACGGTGCCCTTCACGGTGAAGGTGCCGCGCTTCGCGTACGCGGAGGCGGGGACGCTCTCCCAGGTGACCGGGGCGTCGCGGTTCACGCCGTCGGAGTAGGTGGCGGGGACCCCCGGCAGGGCCGGCGCGACGCCGATGCCGGTGGTGACCGCGACGCTCGTCGAGAGAACGCCGGTGACGGCCGGCGCGGCGTCCCCCGCCAGACCCCGGACCTGAGCGGCGGTCAGAGCCCGGTCGTAGACGCGGAAGTCGTCGATCGCTCCATCGAAGTAGGGGTGCACGTTCCAGAGCGCCCGGCCGATGTTGCCGCTCTTGGAGGCGGAGGCGGAGTAGAGCTGCTTCGCGAGATCGACGGAGGCGGGAGCCGTCGCGACCTGCAGACCGTTGAGGTACAGGGTCACGGTCGTGCCGTCCATCGTCGCGGTGACGTTGACCCACTGGTCCTTCTGCAGCGGCGAGGAGCTGGAGACACCGGTCTCGCCGCCGTCCTTCAGCTGCTTGATGATCGCGCGGGCGCTGCCGCCGTCGAACGACGGAGCGAAGGCCGACGCGGCGTCGGGGCTGATGCCCAGGCACCACAGCCACTGGAAGCCTCCGGTGCCGGACCACTTCGTCCAGGCGGAGACGGTGGTCTGCGTCACGCCCTGGAAGAGCCCGTTCGGCACGGTCAGGTACGGCGCGGAGGTCGAGTCCGCCGCGCCCCCGGGAAGGTCGATCGCGGTCGTACCGGCCTTCCGACCCGCGACGTACGTCGCTCTCGCGCTGTTGACGACGGTGCCGTCGAGCTTCTTCGACGAGAGGTCGGCGACCGTGGATCCGGACACCTGCCCCTGCTCGAAGTCGTACTGGAGGATGAGCGCGTCGGCGGGGACGGAGGTGTCGGCCGCGGAGGCGGACTCGGCGCTCGGGAGAGCGACGGCGAGGGCGGCGAGTGTCGCGGCACTCAGCGCGAGGGCGAGGGAGCGGGTGCCGCGCCTCGGGGAGGACATCGTTGTCACGCTGGTCACTTTCTGTGGGGACAGCCGGCCGGACGACGGCGGGCGTCGGTCCGAGGTCGGAGCAACAGTGCTTCGAACCGGTTCGACAAAACTAGGTTCCGCGCCTGCGACACGCAAGAGGACCTGAGAAGTTCCTCGTCCGGCTCGCAGGTGACGGCGGTCGCTCCGGGCTCTCGCCGGGACCCGTCAGCCCGCCGGAGCGGCCGTCGCCGCGACGCTCGACGGTGAGCGGACGGGCGCGCATCGCCGGGGAAGTGCTGCTGATCGGGATGCTCGCCGGATGCACGGCGGGTCCCTCCGCTCCCGTCGACGACCGGATCATCGTCGCCGCGGAGAACAGCTACCGGCACGCAGGAGTACGTCCTGGACGCGGTCGAGGGGAGCCGCCCGGACTGGCTGAGCCCCGACGGCGTCCTCCCGCGGTGACCCGCGGGACCGCGGCGGCCTGTGCCGCGTGCGGGAGGATGAGGGCATGACGCTCCCTCCGCCGACGCTCCTCTCCCCGCCGCTCCAGGACCGGCTGGCCCGGTGGTTCGACGAGAAGGCGCCGCCGGCCCCCTCGGTGAGCTGGGCCCTGTTCGACCGCAGCGGGCTCCTTGTCCACCACGGCCGCGGCGAGCACCGCCTCGACGGGGCCGCTCCCGGGCCCGGGACCGTGCACCGCATCGCCTCCATGTCGAAGAGCTTCGAGGCGGCGGCGGTGCTGATCCTGCGCGACCGCGGGCTGCTCCGCCTCGACGACCGCGTCGCCGACCACGTGCCGGAGTTCACCGACCCGCTCGACTCCGCGGGCCGACCGCTGCCCGTGACGGTCAGGATGCTCCTCAGCAACTGCTCGGGTCTCCCGGAGGACAACGGCTGGGCCGACGACGTCATGGCTCTGACGCGGGAGGAGTTCCTCGAGGTCGTCGGCCGCGGGCTGACCTTCACGGAGCGGCCGGGTGAGGTCTACCAGTACTCGAACATCGGCTTCTGGCTGCTCGGCGTGCTCGTCGAGAACGTGACCGGGGAGGACTTCCCGTCCTTCGCGACGCGGACGATCCTCGAGCCGCTCGGCCTCCACGACACCCGCTACGACAGCGGCGACTACCCCGACGGCACCGACCTGGCGGCCGGCTTCAGCACCTTCGACGACGGAGCGACCTGGGTGCCCCGCCCCGTGACCGGCACCGGAGCGGGCGCCTGCGCCGCGAGCATGTTCAGCACGGTCGGCGACATCGCCCGCTGGAGCGGCTGGCTCTCCTCCGCGTTCGAGGGCGAGGACGGCGCGGACGACGACCCGGTGCTGAGCCGTGCCTCCCGCCGCGAGATGCAGCGCGGCTGGACGCCGGTCCCCGCGCTGAGCCCTCGCGCCGTCGAGAGCACGCTCGACGGCTCCGCGTACGGGTTCGGCCTCGTCGTCGAGCACGACGTCCGCTTCGGCGGGATCGCCCACCACTCCGGCGGCCTGCCGGGCTGGTCGTCGAACATGCGGTGGCATCTGGAGTCGGGCCTGGGGGCCGTGGTCTTCGCGACCGCGAACGGGGCGAAGCTCGCCGCCGCCGCGACGGGACTCCTCCGCGCCGCCCTCGAGGACACCGCTCCTCCGGCGCGGACCATCACCCTCCTCCCGTGGACGCTCGCCGCGGCCGCCGCCGTCGAGGCCGCGATCGTCGCGGGAGACCTCACCCGGGCGGGGGAGCCGGGCAGCGGCGCCCTGTTCAGCCCAAACCTGCTGAGCGATGTGCCGGCCGACGTGCGCGCCCGCCGCCTCGCCACGGCGATCGCGGAGATCGGCGGGCTCGCCGAGGACCCGACCGCGAGGCCGCTGGTGGAGCGGCTGCTCTGGAGCGCCTCCGCGGCGCAGGCGGCCTTCCTCCTGCCGGGCCGCGACGGAGAGCTCGAGTGCCGGCTCGAGACCACGCCGACCGTCCCGGCCCTGATCCAGCGCCTCGAGATCGTCGTGCGCGAGGCTCCGACGGCTGCCCTCCCGGTCGTGCGCTTCTACCGCCCTCGGGCCGGCTAGCGGTCGAAGACGAGGCGCGGACGCGGCGGACCTCGACGCTCCCGCATCGAGAACGGCGGGCGGCCCGCGAGGGACCGCCCGCCGTCACGCTCCCGCGGTCAGCGGATCGTCGTGCTCGCCGTGTCCGCGTTGCTGCGGATGGACGGGTCGGGCGTCTTCGTCGAGAACGCCGCCGCCAGCGCGGTCGCCGTGCCCGAGACGGCCGCCCTCACCGTGATCTTCTCCGACACGGTCCGCCCGTCCGCCAGGCCGGCCCGCTGGAACCCCACGACGTTCCCGACCCTGGTGTACGAGCCTGTCGCCGAGACGAACTGCACACCCGCGGGCAGGACGACCTGCGAGAAGACCGACCCAGACGCAGCCGGACCGGCGTTCGTCGTGATGAGGGTGTAGGTGAGCGTCCTCCCCTTCACCGCCGAGGCCGGCCCGGAGAGGTCGACGCGCAGATCGGCCTTCGTCGCGACCTGCTTCGGCGAGACCGTCAGCGTGCTCGTCGCCCGAGCCGTGCCCGCCGAGTTCGCGGCCTGGATGCTGAAGGTGGTGGTCCCGGCCGTGGTCGGCGTCCCGGAGAGGCGCCCGGTCGCGTCGAGGGTGAGTCCGGCGGGCAGTGCGCCGGAGACCAGGGAGACCGATGGAGCGGGCGTGCCGCTCACCGCGTAGCGGAAGTCGTAGGCCGAGCCGACGACGCCGGCCGCGACCGTCCCGGAGAGGGTCGGCGCGACCGTCGGCGACGACACGGTGACGGTGCTGGTGGTCTCCGCGGAGGCGGTGCCGGCGCGGGCCGCCAGCGTGAACGTGAAGGTGCCTGGCGCGGACGGAGTCCCGGTCAGGCGCCCGGCCGGAGTCAGGGTGAGGCCGGACGGGAGCGCACCGGAGGAGACGGCCACCGACGGCGCGGGGAAGCCCGAGACGGTGTAGCCGAAGTCGTAGGGGGTGCCGACGACGCCCGGCCCGGGGGTACCGGAGATCCCCGGTGCAGCGGCGGCGGGGGAGACGACGACGGTGCTGGTGGTCTCCGCGCTCCCCGCAGCGCTCGAGGCCCGCAGGGTGAAGGTGGAGCGTCCGGCGGTCGTCGGCGTCCCGGTCAGGCCGCCACGATCATCGAGGCTCAGGCCGGCGGGGAGCGTTCCGGAGACGAGCGAGACCGTCGGCGCCGGTGTGCCCGTCACGCTGTAGTCGAAGTCGTACGGGGTGCCCACCGTCGCGGCGGGCGGGTCGCCGGCCAGGGTCGGCGCGACCGTCGTCTCCGCCACGGCGAACGTGTGCGGGGCCCCGACGGTGGCGCCGAAGGGGTTCCGCGCGGAGACGGCGAAGGTGGACGTGCCCGCGGTCGTCGGCGTGCCGGAGAGGACCCCGGACGCGCTGAGGGACAGGCCGTCGGGGAGGGAGCCGGAGGCGACCGCGAACGAGGCGGGGCGGTCGGCCGCGAAGGTGTACGAGGCGGCCGCTCCGAGCGGCCCGGACGCGGGAGGAGCATCCGCCGTCAGGACCGGACGCGGGCCCCGGGCGAGCACGTGATCGGGTCCGGCTGCGAGAGCCGTCGTGCCGGCGAGGCCGGCGGGGAACTGCAACTGCCCGGCCGAGCTCCGGCCCCAGCCGACGATCGTGCCGTCGCCCTTCAGCGCGAGGCTGTAGTCGGACGCGGCGGCGATCGCCACGACCCCGGACAGGCCTTCCGGCACCGTGGTCTGGCCGTAGTCGACGACGACCGAGTCGGAGCTCGCGCCCCAGGCGACGACGGTGCCGTCCTCCTTCAGCGCGAGGCTGTGGGTCTCTCCCGCCGCGACGGCCACCACGCCCTCGAGCCCCGCGGGGACGTCGGTCTGCCCGTAGAGGTCCCAGCCCCAGGCGATCACCCTCCCGCCGGACACGGCGAGGCTGTGGCGCTGGCCCGCGGCGATGGCCGTGACGCCTCCGAGGCCGGCCGGGACCAGGCCCTCGCCCAGCCCGTTGCTGCCCCACGACGTGACGGTGCCGTCGTTGCCGAGCGCGAGGCTGTTGTCGCGGGAGGACGAGATCGCGACGATCCCGGTCAGCGCGGCACTCCTCGAGACCTGCCCGTCGCCGTCGTAGCCCCAGGAGACGACGGTCCCGTCGCTCTTCAGCGCATGGCTGCTGTAGTCGCCGGCGGAGACCGCGACGACCCCCGTGAGACCGTCGGGGACGCTGGTCTGCCCGTACGACCCGCGGCCCCAGGCGACGACCCCGCCGTCGCCGTTCGCGGCGAGGCTGTGGGTCCGGCCCGCGGCGAGGGAGAGGACGCCCTCGACCCCGGCCGGGACCGTGGTCTTCCCGTCGGTGCTGCTTCCCCAGGCCGCCACCCCGAGGACCGGGGCGGACGGAGCGGCGACCGCCGCGAGAGGAACGGCGGTGCCGACGAGGAGCGCGACGGCCGCGATCAGCCCGAGCAGACCCCGCCGGAGCCGCCGCGCCGCTCCTGGATCCCGCGGCTGCGACGTGCCGTCCTCGACGGCGGGCGGACGAGGGACGGTGCTGGAGCGCATGTGCTGCCTTCGATCGGGACGGCCCTCATCGGCCGTCCTCGAACCGTGGCACGGCCGTCCCGCCGCTGACAATGTCCTCTAGCGGCCCTGTCCGGAAGAGGGCGCCGCGGAGCTCCGCGGAGGGGACGTAGGCCCGGTCTCACTGCGGCCGAGCGCTCCCGCCGCGGGCCCGTGACGGTCAGCGCATCCCGAGGGACGCCGTCGCGTCCTGACCGCTCAGCGGGGTCGGAACGGGGACCCCGACCCTCCCGCGTACGGAGCGTCCGCCTGGTCGAAGTCCCAGCGGCCCGCGGTGGACGGGCGGACGACGGGGGTCTTCGTCGGGGTCGGCGTCGCCGACGGCGCCGGCGCGGCGGCCAGCCCGGCGTGCCAGCGGAAGATCGCATCGATGCCGTCCTGGTTCACCCACGACGGTGCGTTGTGGCCGAGCGCGTGCGTCCGGACGGTCGCCTCCCTGGCCGTGGCCGTCGCCTTCTTCACGAGGGCGAGCCCGTGCAGTGCCGGCGGCACGCTCGGGTCCGGGTGGGCCGTGTCGGACACCACCGCGCGGATGTTCGCGCCGGCCCAGGCGGAGGCGGGCAGCCGCTTCGGGTTGTGGGAGTCGATCTGAGCGGTGCTGCCGCCGAAGGCACCGCCGATCGAGAAGCGGCCCCGCGTCGTGCGGTCGTGGGTGTCGCGGAGGTCGTAGACGCCGTTGACCAGGTAGACGCCGTTGATGCCGGGGAAGACTCGCGCGCCGTAGTCCTCGCACGCGAGCGCGCCGCCGGCCGACATCGCCCAGAGGTAGCTGGCGGCGATCGGGAACTGGCCGGAGAGGTAGGCGTAGCCGTTCCGCTGGTGCTTCTGCGCGGTGTCGTTGGTCCAGATCGTTCCGCCGAGCGTCTGACAGATCGCGATGGCGCCCCGCTCGACGGCGAGCTCGGCCGGGTACGCGAAGACGCTGGACAGCGAGGTGTGGTCGGCCTGCGCGGAGTGGATGAACCAGATCACCGGTACCGCCGCGGCCTGCCGCGGCTTCACCGTCTGCGGCACGAAGATCCGCGCGAGGTCGCCCGCGATCGAGACCGTGAGGACGTCGTAGAGCACGCCGCGGTTCTTCGTCCGGACGTTGATCGTGCGGGTCTTCTCCCCGGGCAGGCCCGGCACGGGGGAGGCGGCGGCGGAGGCGGCCGGGAGCGTCGCCGCGCCCAGAGCGAGAGCACCCGTGAGGGCGCCGCCGACGACGGTGCGCCGCCGGAGGCCGGGAGTTCGAGAGGGGGGTCCTGCGGAATCGTCGGGGGACACGGGGGCTCCTCGTGCAGGGACCGCGAACCGACGAGGTCGGCGGAGCGGTCCGGGTGGGCGGGGGGTGTGCCTGCAACGCTAGCCGGAGGACCGGCCGGACGACCCGTCGATGCGCGCCAGTCGCGGGACGGCGGAGGGACGACGCCGCACGGACGGAACGGTCGGCGGCTCGGCGACCGCATCGGCGGCGGATCGAGGCGCTCAGGAGGCGAAGGAGAGGCCCGTTCCTGATCGTCCGCCCCGCCGGTTCCGACCCTTTCGCCCCGTTTGGGAGCACTTCCCCGCACCGGTCTGGCCCCCCGGTGTGAAGGCTCCCAGGTTCCTCGCGCTCGTCGGCGGACCGGTGCCAGCGTGAAGGGACCGAGAAGCAGAAGGAGAAACGTCCATGACTCTTCGACGAACTCTTGCCACCCTCGCCCTCACGGGCGCCATCGCCTCCGTCGGCGTCGTCGCTGTCGCGACGCCCGCCTCCGCGGCCGAGGTCGCGAACGGACAGTACGTGAACGCCGGGAACTACGCGTGCGGAGCCCAGGAGGTGGCCACCGGCGCCACCCTCGGACCCGAGGGCGTCCTGCGCCAGCGCGCTCTCGTCTTCCGCAACTGCGGGTCGAGCACGGTCGAGCGCAAGGCCGACATCATCGCCGACTTCGACGGCAGCTGCTACTCCGTGGCGCCGGGCAAGGCCCGAGTCCTCGACGCGCTGTTCGTGGCGGCGGGACGCAACACCTACCGCGCGTCCAAGGCCTGCTGAGCTCGCGTGCTCCGCCGGAGGGGCGGGTCGGGGACATCCCCGGCCCGCCCCTCCGGCTGTCCGGAACGACCACGCCGTCCGAGCCGTCCTCCCGCCGACCCGCCCGCGGATCACTCCAGCACAGGCCCCAGCTCCGCCAGGACCTCCGCGACCCGGGCCCGCGCCCGTGCATCCAGCCCGCGGACCGGACGCGGGAGGCAGCGCGCCTCGGCGAGACCGAGCTGCTCCGCCATCGCCGCGACCACGCGGTAGCTGCCGCCGTGCTCCGCGAAGAGGTCCCAGACGGGCTGCAGGCGCGCCGATCCCGCGATCGCCGCCGCCTCGTCGCCCGACTGCGCCGCCCGGGCGATCGACAGCGCCGTCCGCGGGAAGAGGCCGCCGATCACCGAGTACCAGGCGTCGCAGCCGCCGAGCAGCCCGCGCGCACCCGCGGCGTCCCCCGAGACCCCGACAGTGACCCCCTCCGGCACCCGCGCCCGGATCTCGCGGACGCGCGCCGCCGCGGCGCCCGGTCCCTCCGGCACGCCGGGGATCTTGAGGGAGGCGACCTGCGGCAGCCGGGCGACGGCCCCGTAGAGGTCGTCGGAGAAGGAGAAGCGCGTCGTCCCGGGGTTGTCGTACACGACGAGCGGCACCGAGAGCTGAGCCGTCACGTCCTCGTAGAGCCCGAGCACGTCCTCGTCCGTCAGCGGCTGGTAGCCGAGCGGCGCCAGGAGCACCGCGCTCGCCCCGGCGCTCTGCGCGTCCTCGGCGAGCGCCAGCACCTGCGAGGTGCGCAGCGCCCCGATCCCGACCACGACCGGCACCGGACCGGCGCTGCGGACGGCGATCTCGGCGGCGCGCCGGCGCTCGCCGCGGTCCAGGTACGGAGCCGAGCCGGTCGAGCCCAGTGCGCCGATCGAGTCGACTCCCGCCCGCGCGAGCCGCTCGACGAGAGCGGCGAACGACCGCTCGTCGATGCTGTCGTCGCGGAGCGGAGTGAGGGGGAAGGCGCTGAGTCCGGTGAGCACGTCGGTCCGCTCGCTGGGGGCGGGAGGGGCCCGGCCAGTCTCCCCGGCGGCAGGGGCCCGGTCGAGGCCAGAACCGCCGGGGGCCGGGGGACCAGCCGTCACTCCGCGTCGAGCACCACTCGGGAGTGGAGTCCGAGCCGGTCGAGGAACGCCTCGTCGTGGCTGACGACGACCAGGCCGCCCCGCCAGGCGGCGAGAACGTCGACGAGGTGGTCGGTCGTGGCGAGATCGAGATCGTTCGTCGGCTCGTCGAGCACGAGCAGCTGCGGAGCGGGCTGCGCCAGCACGAGCCCGGCGAGCGCGACGCGGAACCGCTCGCCGCCCGAGAGCGACGCGATCCTCCGATCGACCACGTCGCCGCGCACCAGGAGCCGCGCGAGGGCGTTCCGCAGCTCGACCGCCGGACGATCCGGCGCGGCCCGGGAGACGTGCTCCCGCACGGTGGCCTCCTCGTCGAGGAGTCCCTCGCGGCGCTGGGGGAGCCAGCGGACCCGCTCCGTCAGCGCTCGGGCCGTGGTGCCGGCGAGCGGATGCTCCCGCGCACCCGGCGCCCCGACGAGGTGCTCGAGCAGGGTGGTCTTCCCCGTCCCGTTCGCGCCGACCACGGCGATCCGCTCCGGCCCCTGGAGCACCGTCGTCCGGCCGCGCACCGTCACCTCCGCCAGACGGCGCCTGGCCGCGACCCCGGGGTCCGGCAGGTCGAGGCGGACCCGGTCGTCGTCCCGGACTGCTCGCGACGCTGCGTCGACCTGCTCGCGCGCCCGCGCCTCCGCGGCCCCGTGCCCGGAGCGCAGCCGTCCCGCGGTCGCCTCGGCTCGTCCTCTCCGCGCGTTCGCGAGGATCGCGGGCATCGACTCCGCCGATCGCGCCCCCGCCCGCGCCCGGCGGGCGATGGTCGTCTCGGCCGCGATGCGCTGCCGCCGCTCGGCGCGGAGAAGCCGGTCGGCGTCGCGCAGATCGCGCTCCGCGGCCGCCTGCTCGAGGGCGAGCCGCTCCTCGAACGCCGAGAGCGTCCCGCCCGAGGTGCGGACCGCCCCGTCGCGCAGCTCCGCGATCTCGTCGACGTGCTCGAGCAGCTCCCGGTCGTGGCTGACGAGCACGAGCGTCCCGCGCCACCGGTCGACCAGGTCGAGCAGAAGCCCTCGGGAGCGCCGGTCGAGGTCGTTCGTCGGCTCGTCGAGCACGGCGATCGGCCGACCGCGCAGCCGGACGCCGGTCACGGCCGTGAGGACGGCCTGCCCTCCGGAGAGGGTCGCGACCGGCCGCAGCAGGTCCGCCTCCTCCAGGTCGAGACCGGCGTCGCCGAGTGCGGCGAGCGCTCGGGCCTCGAGGTCCCAGTCGTCCGCGAGCATCTCGAAGTGCCGCGGATCCGCGTCGCCGCGGAGGATCGCGTGCAGAGCGTCCAGGCGATGCCGGATCCCGAGGAGATCGGCGACGGTGTCGTCGGGCCCTCGCCGGAGGCGCTGGGGCAGCAGGTCGACGGGTCCCGTCGTCGAGACGCTCCCGGCGGTGGGGGAGAGGCCGCCGGTGACGAGGCGGACGAGGGTCGACTTGCCGGCGCCGTTCGCGCCGACGAGACCGGTGCGCCCGCGTCCGAACGCAGCGGTGACGCGGTCGAGGACGACGGAGCCGTCGGGCCAGGCGAACGTGCAGTCGTGGAGGACGACGGCGGGCGGGGTGGTGCTGGAAGTGGAGGGCACGGTGCTCCAGGGGTCGGTGTCGGCGCACGACGACCACCGGACTCCGAGGGAGCAACGGCTCGCCCCTGAGGGGCGGGCACGGGGGACGTCAGTGCGAGAGCAGCTGCTGCGTCGTGGACGCAGTACCGGTGCTGGAGCGCAAGAGTCCGTCTTCCGTGCGGGGAGCCCCCGTGACCGCGAGCCGCTGGATCGGCCGGTGTGGCGGCCGCACCGACGTCGCGGCTCGCGACGAGGTACCCGACGACCGTACGTGCCCGTCGATACACGCGCAACCGTGACCGACTGCTCGTCCGCCGCCTGCGTCCGTCGGCGCCGTCGCGCGGCTCGCGGCGGACGGCTCTCCCCCCACGGCGGAACGGCCGGACCGCCCTGGTATGCACGCTGCTGCCCACCGGTCGAGGGGGTCGCCGGCGGGCCCTCCCGTCGCCGGGCCCTCACTACGCTGAGCCCATGGTGACCATTCGCGACGTCGCGGCCGATGCGGGGGTGGCCCGCAGCACGGTGTCCTACGTGCTCTCCGGCAACAAGAAGCTCCCGGAGGCGACCCGCCTGCGCGTGCTCGCGAGCGTGGAGCGGCTCGGCTACCGGCCCGACCCGATGGCGCGGGCCCTGGCGCTGCGGCGCACGAACATCCTCGGCTTCTTCGCCTCCGTCGATCCGGAGTCGCGGCAGACCGATGTCGACGTCTTCATGCGCTTCGTGCGGGCGGCGATGTACGCGGCCCGCGCCCGCGGCTTCGACCTGCTGATGATGGGCACGGGCGAGGGGGAGCTCGCGCGCGACGTCCTCGCCGATGCGCTCGTCGTGATGGACATCCGCCGGGACGACCCCCGGCTGCCGGTCCTCGCGAGCATCGGCCTGCCGACCGCGCTGGTCGGCTACCCGGGCGAGGGCAGCCCGTTCAGCGCGATCGACCTCGACTTCGACGGCGCGGCGCGGGTCGCCGTCGACCACCTCGCCGACCTCGGGCACGTCGAGATCGCGGTCCTCGGGATGGGCCCCGACGCCTACGAGAGCGGCTACGCCTTCGCCCTGCGGTTCCGCGAGGGCTTCCTCGACCAGTGCCGCCTGCGCGGCGTGCGGGGCGCCGTCATCCCCAGCACCGACGACGTCGACGACTGGTTCGAGCAGGCGCAGGAGCAGCTCCCCGGCCTGAGCGCCGTGGTCACGCACGGGCCGGGCGTGCTCGAGCCGTTCCTGCAGCGCCTCAGCGGCCTGGGCCTGCGCGTCCCGGAGGACTGCTCGATCATGACCATCGCCCCGGAGGCGGTGATGCGGCACGCCGACCAGCCGGTCACCGTGGTGGACCTGCCCGGCGACGAGATGGTCTCGCGGGCGGTCGACCTGGTGCTCGACGAGCTCGCCGGCACCGCGACTCCGGGAGTGACGGAGCTGCTGCCCGCGGTGGTCGTGGAACTCGGCACCACCGCGCCCTTCTCGCCGGGCACCAGCCGGGGCGTCGTCCCCTCGTGGCGGCGGGCGCGCGGCTGACGTCGCCGGGTCGTCCGGAGCGTTCCCCGGGCGATCGGTGAACCGGTTCTCCGAAATCTATTGAACCGGTTCTCCGACTCGGTTAGGCTCGCCACGACTTCCGGACGGACCGCCCCAGCGGGCGCCCCCGGAGGGTCTTCCCGGCGCGAGCGCTCCGCTCGTTCCGACCGTATTCAGAGAGGAATACCGTGAAGAACAGCATCCGACGAGCCGCAGGCGCCGCCTCCCTCGTCCTCATCGCCGGAGTCGCCCTCAGCGCGTGCAGCGCACAGGGAGCGGGCGACGACTCGTCGAAGTCGCTCACCCTCTGGGACAGCTTCACCCAGTACGACGCGTCCTCCCCCTACGGCCAGCTCCTGGCCGGCTGCGAGGCCTCGACCGGGATCACCCTCGAGCGCACCTCCGACCCCGACCTCACCACCAAGCTCCTGCAGTCGGCCGCGTCGAAGACCACGCCGAACCTGGTCGTCCTCGACAACCCCAACGTCGCGAAGTTCGCCGACACCGGCCTGCTCGTCGACAACGCCGCCTCCGGGCTCGACACCAGCGACGTCCTCCCGAACGTGCTCGCCGCCGGCCAGCTGGACGGGAAGACCTACGGCTCGTCGATCGGCTCGAACACCCTCGCGCTCTTCTACAACAAGGCGCTCTTCGAGGCAGCCGGCGTCACTCCGCCGACGACCTGGGACGAGCTGACCACCGCCGCGAAGGCCCTCACCGCGGGCGACGTCACCGGGCTCGGCTTCTCCGCGGTCGGCACCGAGGAGGGCACCTTCCAGTTCCTGCCCTTCTTCTGGGGCTCCGGTGCGACCCTCGAGGACATCTCCTCCGACGACGCCGTCTCGGCGCTCGCGCTCTGGACCGACCTGGTGAAGAGCGGCTCGGCCTCGCAGGCGAACGTCAACGCCAACCAGCAGGACGTCCGCGACCAGTTCCTCGCGGGCAAGCTCGGGATGATGGTCAACGGCACCTGGCAGCTCTCCGCCCTCGACGAGGCGGGCATCGACTACGGCGTCGTGCCGATCCCGGCGAAGGACGGGGGAGCGGCACCGAGCCCGCTCGGCGGCGAGTTCGTCGAGGTGGTCGCCTCCGACGCCGCGAAGCAGACCCTCGCCACGGAGTTCGCGCAGTGCGTCATCCAGCCCGACAGCCTGAAGGCCTGGGCGGCCGGCCAGTCGTACATCATGCCGTACGCCGACGCGGCCGCCGAACAGGCGACCGAGGACCCCGCGCTCCAGCCGTGGGTGGAGGCCATCTCGGTCGCGCAGGGACGCACCAGCGACCTCGGCGTCGCCTACCCCGACACCTCGAAGGCGCTCTGGACCGCGATCCAGGAGTCGCTGACCGGCTCAAAGACGCCGCAGGCGGCCCTCGACGACGCCGCGGCGAGCCTGAAGTAGCGGCCGCATGACCGACCCCGCCGTGCTCACGGCGCCGGTCGCGGGCGGGGCGGCCACCAGGCCGCCCGCCCGCCGCCGCCGCCTTCATGGCGCCCGTGGTGATCTTCCTCGCCGTCTTCTTCGTCTACCCGATCATCCGCGGCGTCGTCCTCAGCCTCCAGGACTTCGGACCGTCGTCCTTCGTGACCGGGATCGCCCCCTTCGTCGGCTTCGACAACTACGTCACGGTCGTCACCGATCCGATCTTCGCGAGCATCGCCTGGCACACCGTGGTCTTCACCGTGGTCTCGCTGGTGGGCCAGTTCACGATCGGCATGGCCCTGGCGCTGTTCTTCAGCCGCCGGTTCCCGCTCTCGGCGACGTTCCGCTCCCTCATCCTGCTGCCGTGGCTCCTGCCGCTGATCGTCTCGGCGACGGCCTGGCGCTGGATCTTCGACCAGCAGTTCGGCATCCTGAACGCCGCAATCGGCACGCCGGTCGGCTGGCTGACCGATCCGTCCGTCTCGCTGTGGGCAATCATCATCGCCAACATCTGGCTGGGCATCCCGTTCAACATGGTGCTGCTGCACGGAGGCCTGCAGGGCATCCCCGAGAGCCTCTACGAGGCCGCGGCACTGGACGGCGCCTCGCGCTGGCGGTCCTTCTGGAGCATCACCTGGCCGCTGCTGCGACCGGTGACCTCCGTCACGCTCCTCCTCGGCCTCGTCTACACGATCAAGGTGTTCGACGTCATCTGGATCCTCACCAAGGGAGGCCCGGCCAACAGCTCGCACACCCTCGCGACCTGGGCCTACGAGCAGTCCTTCACCGACCTGCAGTTCGGAGTCGGAGCGGCGGCCGGCCAGATCCTCGTGATCGTCGCCCTCGTCTTCGGCGTGATCTACATCCGCGCCCAGCGCAAGGAGGACCTCGGATGAACCGGCACACCACAGGGCTGCGCCGCGGGATCGACGTGGTCATCGCGATCGTGCTCTGCGGCTTCCTCCTCTTCCCGCTCTACTGGATGGTCAACGTCTCGCTGACCAAGCCGCAGAACCTGATCCAGACCCCGCCGAGCCTGTTCCCCGGCGACCCGACGCTCGACGGGTACGTGCAGGCGTTCTCGACGCAGCTGCCGAACCTCATCACGAGCCTCGTGATCTCGATCGGCTGCGTGATCCTGACCCTGGCGATCGCTCTGCCCGCCGCTTTCGCGATGGCGAAGTTCCGGGTGCGGGGGACCGGCGTCGTGATGTTCGTGTTCCTCCTCGCCCAGATGATCCCCGGGATCGTCCTGGTCACCGCGCTGTTCGCGATCTACAACGCGCTGGGGCTGCTCAACACCTATCCGGGCCTGATCCTCGCCGACGCGACCGCCTCCGTGCCGTTCGCGGTGATCATCCTCCGGGCCTTCATGCTCGGCATCCCCGACGAGCTGATCGAGGCCGCGCGGATCGACGGTGCGAGCAACTGGCGCTCCTTCGTCTCGATCGTCATCCCGCTGAGCCGGAACTCGATCGTGACCGCGGGCCTGTTCTCGTTCCTGTTCGCCTGGGCCGACTTCCTCAACGCGAACTCGCTCACCTCGGGCAACAGCATCGTGCCGTTCACCCTCGGCCTCTACCGCTACATCGGATCGACCACCACCAACTGGAACGGGATCATGGCGACCGCCGTGATCGCCTCCATCCCGGCCGCCGTGCTGCTGATCGTGGCCCAGCGCTACGTCGCCGCCGGGGTCACCGCCGGCGCGGTCAAGGACTGAGCGCCGTGCCCGACTCGAGGAAGCAGGAGCACATGGACACCGACGCGTTCGCGCTCGAGGGGGACCGCCTCGTCTGGCGCGGCGACGGCGAGACCGTCGTCGTCGAGCCGTGGGGGAGGGACAGCGTCCGGGTCCGCGCCCGCCGGTCCGGGGAGGTCCTCGACACCGACTGGGCGCTGATCGCCCCCGAGCGCCACGCGCCGGAGGTCTCGATCGAGGGACCGCGGGCGACGCTGCGCGCCGGCGGCATCACCGTCGTCCTCGAGCAGCAGGAGGGCTACGGGTACCAGACCGGCTACCACGAGCTCTCCTGCTCCCTCTCCTTCTACGACCGTCGGGGGGAGCTGCTCTTCCGAGAGCTCGGGAGCGGGGGAGCGCTCAAGCTGCGCGCCCGCGAGCAGCGTCCGCACCTGGGCGGCGACTTCCGGCTGAC
This sequence comes from Rathayibacter sp. AY1C1, assembly GCF_002932105.1. Lineage (NCBI taxonomy): Bacteria > Bacillati > Actinomycetota > Actinomycetes > Micrococcales > Microbacteriaceae > Rathayibacter > Rathayibacter sp. AY1C1. The sequence goes on from NZ_PSWH01000008.1 coordinate 65,260, forward strand.
CGCGCTGTTCGAGACGTCCCCCGACGAGAAGCTGTACGGGATGGGGCAGTACCAGCAGGACATCCTCGATCTGAAGGGCTGCACGCTCGAGCTCGCGCACCGCAACTCCCAGTCGAGCGTCCCGTTCGTGCTGTCGAGCCGCGGCTACGGGTTCCTCTGGCACAACCCCGCGATCGGCCGCGCGACTTTCGCAGCCAACCGCACGGAGTGGTCCGCCGAGTCCTCCCAGCAGCTCGACTACTGGGTGACCGCGGGGGAGACCCCGGCCGACATCACCCGGGCCTACGCCGACGCGACCGGGCACGTCCCGATGATGCCCGAGCACGGCCTCGGCTTCTGGCAGTGCAAGCTGCGCTACTGGAACCAGGAGCAGCTGCTCGAGGTCGCCCGCGAGCACCGGCGCCGCGGCCTGCCGATGGACGTCATCGTGGCCGACTTCTTCCACTGGCCGCACATGGGCGACTTCCGCTTCGAGGAGGAGTTCTGGCCGGATCCGTCCGCCATGGTCGCCGAGCTGCGCGAGCTCGGGATCGAGCTGATGGTCTCGGTCTGGCCGCAGGTGTCGGTCGAGTCCGAGAACTACATCGCGATGAAGAAGGGGAACCTCCTCGTCAAGGCCGAGCGGGGCCTGGACCTGCACATGCAGTTCGAGGGTCCGAGCGCGTTCTACGACGCGACGAGCCCCGCCGCCCGGAGGTTCGTCTGGGAGGCGTGCCGGCGCAACTACGGCGAGCACGGGATCCGGCTCTTCTGGCTCGACGAGGCCGAGCCCGAGTACGGCGTCTACGACTTCGACAACTACCGCTACGCCGCCGGCCCCGCCGTCCAAGTCGGCAACCTCTACCCGCAGGCGTTCTCCCGCGGCTTCTTCGAGGGGCAGAGCGAGGGCGGGGAGACCGCGATCGTCAACCTCGTCCGCACCGCGTGGGCGGGCAGTCAGCGCTACGGCGCGCTCGTGTGGTCGGGCGACATCCACTCGACCTTCGCGGACCTGCGCCACCAGATCACGGCCGGCATCCACATGGGCGTCGCGGGGATCCCGTGGTTCACGACCGACATCGGAGGATTCGCCGGGGGAGACCCGTCGGATCCGGAGTTCCGTGAGCTCCTCGTGCGCTGGTTCCAGTTCGGCGCGTTCAGCCCCGTGATGCGCTTGCACGGCGACCGCGCGCCGTCGGCCCCGGTCACGGCCGCCGACGGGAGCCGCCGCGCCGCGACCGGAGCCGGGAACGAGGTGTGGAGCTTCGGCGAGGAGGCCACGCCGATCCTCACCCGCCTGCTGCATCTTCGCGAGACCCTGCGCCCGTACACGCGCGCGGCGATGCGGGAGGCGCACGAGCTGGGCCAGCCGGTGCTGCGAGCGGTGTTCCACGAGTTCCCGGGGGACCCGGAGGCCTGGGATCTGGCCGACCAGTACCTCTTCGGCTCGGACCTGCTCGTAGCTCCGGTCACGCACGCCGGAGCCGTCTCCCGTCGGGTCTACCTGCCCGCCGGGGCGCGGTGGACGGAGCTCTCGACGGGCGCCGAGCACGAGGGCGGGCAGTGGATCGTCGCCGACGCGCCCCTGGCCGTCATCCCGGTCTTCGCGCGCGACGGTCGGCAGGCGCACCTCGTCGGGCAGCTCTGAGCGAAGGCTCCCCGCTGTCCGGAGGTTCCGCCGCGAGGAGCTCCCCCGCGTCAGCCCGTCCCCTCGAGCCAGAAGTCGACCGCGTCGGGGGACGGGCGTTCGGCGACCCGGACGACGTCGCCAAACTCGAGCACGCTGTCCGGATCCTCCTGGACGGCCGGCCACCGCTCGCGGCCGGCGGCGTCCGGATCGCCGTGGGAGACGAATGCGAGCCAGCGCGCGGTCATCTCCTGCTCGAGCCGGCGGTCGACGTCCGTGTAGTCGGCGTCGCCGTCCGCCCCGAGGTTCCCGTACGCGTACATCACCTCGGCGCCGTGGTACGCGCCGAACCGCTCGAGTCCGCTCTCCGGGGGAGTGCGCGTGAAGATGTAGGCGTGGACGCCCGCCCGCCCGGTCCGGGCGGCCGTCAGCGCCCAGAGCCGCATCGGGGCGGTCATCGTCCGGTCGCTGCCGGCGCGCAGCCGGGAGTCGACGACCTGGTCCTCGACGGCACCCGGGTACAGCGCGAGGAATCGGTCCGCGTCGTCTCCGTGCTCCCGGCGCACCTCCTGCTCGTAGGCGTTCGGATCCGGGTCGACGCCTCCCAGCAGATCGAGCGAGGTCTCGTCGGAGTTGCTGCCGAGCAGGAGGGGGACGTCGTTCTGCCGACCGGCCTCGTAGACGGCGAGCGGCGTGTCGGGGAGGACGACGCCGTCGATCGAGGGCCACCAGTGCTGCGAGAGGCCCGCGGCGGCCGCGACGACGCGCTCGGCCGGCAGGGCTCTCATCTCGGCGAGGCTCGCCCCGCCGAGGGCCTCGCTCAGGCGCGCAGCCGCCTCCCGTGCGGTGGCGGCGTCGTCGTAGAGGTCGCCGGCCTCGCGGTCTCCCGCCGACCCCAGGCATCCTCCGCTCTCCCCGATGATCCCGTGGAGGAGGCCGGCCGCGAGGGGCGAGGCCCCGAGGATGCAGGCGCTGCCGGAGCCGGCGGACTGGCCGGCGACCGTCACCCGCCCCGGGTCCCCGCCGAAAGCGGCGATGTTGTCCTGCACCCACTGCAGAGCGGCGACCTGGTCGAGCAGTCCCTGATTCCCCGGGGTGCCGCCGCCGAGCACATCACCGGCGAGGAAACCGAGGACCCCCAGACGGTAGGCGACGGTGACGACCACCGCGCCCCGGGAGGCGAGCGCCGCGCCGTCGTAGGCGGGGAGGGCGCCGGACCCCGAGACGAACGCGCCGCCGTGGAGGTAGACGAGGACCGGGCTGGAGTCGCCCGCCCCGCCGGCCGGCGTCCAGATGTTCAGGCGGAGGCTGTCCTCGTCCGTCGCGTACCCGCCGAGGAGCGTCTCCTCCAGCGGCAGGTCGAGCACGCGGGTCGCCGCTCGGGAGAGGAACGTCGGCTCCGGCTGAACGGCGGAGGGGCCGAAGTCGTCGGCCACGAGGGTCGCCGACCGCTGCGGGGCCGGGCGGGGCGCCTCCCAGCGCAGCGGGCCGACCGGGGGAGCGGCGTAGGGGATCCCCGCGAAGGCGTCGACCCCGGCCGCGGCGTCGTGCACACCGACGACGTCGCCCTGCCGGGTCGTGACCGGGGCGGTGTGCGGACCGGCGAGCGTCCGCGTCGCCGGGAGAGGACCCGCGGCGAGGGCGACGGCTCCGACGAGCCCTGCGGACGCGACCCAGGCCGCCGTACGCAGCATCCAGTGCCGGTGCCGCCAGCTCCTCGAGACGGCCGCGATCAGGACCGCGGCCGCCGCGACGACGAGCCACCCCCACCACTCCAGCCGGTTCAGCCAGGCGAGGACCGCCCCGATGAGCACGACGGTCGCGGCCGGCAGCCACGGGGACCGTCGCCGTCGAGGTTCGGGCGTTCCAGTTCTCGATACGGTATGCATTGGAAACGAAACGTACTGAAAAGGCCCATCCAGCGCAAGGATCCGAATAGGCTGGGGGCGTGGTCACAGGCGAGCAGGCTCCGGTCCGGCGGAGGAGCGAGACGCGACGACGTCTCCTCGCCGCGGCCGCCGAGCTCTTCGAGAGCACGGGCACCATCGGCCAGCGCGTCGAGGACATCTGCGCGCAGGCGGGCTTCACCCGCGGCGCGTTCTACTCGAACTTCGCCGGTGTCGACCAGCTCTTCCTCGCACTCCACGAGGAGCAGGCCGCGAGAGTGTGGGGGAGCCTGCAGGAGGCCCTCGACGTCCAGCTGCAGGAGGAGCACCGCGCGGCGACCCTCGACGGCGCCGTACGCTCTCTCCTCGACGCGCTCCCGTCCAGCCGCGAGTGGTTCTCCCTGCGGTCGGTGCTCCTGGCACGCGCTGCCGCGGACCCGGAGTTCGCCGAGCGGATGATGATCGACGACGACCGCGTCTCGCGCGAGCTGGGCGAGCGCTTCGCCGCCCTCGCCGCCGTGCACGGCCGCGTCCCCGCCGTCGAGTCCGCTGTCCTGGCGAAGGCGGTCGTCGCGGCGCACGTCGGGTCGGTGAGCCAGTGGCCCGTGGACACCAGCGCCGAACTCACGCAGCGCATGGTCGTCGCCGCGGTGATCCGAGGCCTCACCGTCGAAGCGCCCGGTCTGCCATCGGAGCGCGGCGGCGATCGATGACGTCCTGTCGCAGGAGCGTTGAGGGGAGCCGATCGCCATCCCTGCAGAACGGGACTTCGGTCGAACTGACATAATGTGCATTATCGGATAACGGCGGAAGGGCCGGACGAACCGGGACCGAGGCCGCCCGACGGTCCGGCACGTCATCAGCGGAGGCGAATGCTCCACCCACTCGACGTCCTCGTACCCGCACGTCTCGGTCGGAGTGTCGAAGCGCGTGACCAGCCGCAGCCGCGGATCGACGGTCATCGTGCCGCGGACGCGGCCGTCGCCTCGATCCTCCCGGGCGCCCGCCGCAACGCGCGTCAGCTTTCCTGCGAGCGCTCCCGCCGGTTCACCATCACCGCGACGGCACGAGAAGGATGCTCACGCCGCCCGGCATCCGGCGACGAACGGACTGCGCCCACGACGGCGTCGGACTCCCCCGATGCCGGTCCATTGCCGTCCACCGGGGCCATCCGTCGAGGAGCCCAGACCCGTGCGCCGGCGTCAGCCCCTGGCGAGGATCAGGCGAAGTCGGAGATGTCGCCGACGAGGCGGGTGTTGTCCGCGGGGATCGGCTCGACGGCCGCCAGAGCGACCTCGGCCGCGAACTCCTGCACGTTGTAGAGCTTGCCGGCCGACTCGCGACGCGAGCTGATCGCGCCCGGGTTCGCGCGCTCCAGCAGGGTCGCGGTGATGGTGCCCTCGATCATGTCGCCCGAGACGACGACGAACTCGATCCCGCGCTCGGCGAGCTCACCGATCCGCTCGCGCAGGGCGTCCTCGCCGGCGCGCTTGGAGAGCGCGACGGGCTCGTACTCGGGCATCGTGGGCGTGGTCCGGATGAAGTGCGCCTGGTGGCTCGTGACGAACACGACACGGGAGCCCTCGGAGAGCAGCGGCAGCGCCGCGTCGAGCACGGCGACCTGCGAGTCGCGGTTGAGGACCATCGCGTAGTCCTCCCCCATGTTGCTCTCCATGCCGCCGGAGGCGTTCAGGACGAGCACGTCCAGTCCTCCGTACTCCTTCTCGATGCGGGAGAAGAGCTCGGCGCGCGAGTCGGCGTCGGTGAGATCGGCGCCGACGGCGACGGCGGTGCCGCCGGCCTCGACGATCTGCGCGACGAGCTTGTCGGCGCGCGGCGCCTTCGAGCGGTAGTTGACGACGACGCGGGCTCCGGCCTCGGCCAGGTAGCGGACCGTGTCGGCGCCGATGCCGCGGGACGACCCGGTGACGAGAGCGCGCTTGCCGTCGAAGGAGCCGGGGGCGAGGGGATTGGACACGGGTATTCCTCCAGAACGCCGGCTCGGAGACCGGATCGGGCACGATGACGGGCCACGGCCCGACGGAGGAGTCTACCAAGGGCCTCGAGACCGTCGGCGCACCCCCTCTCCCAGCCCTCGTCCGGGGGGCGTTGATAGCCTGGGAATGCTCGTCGAGGGGAAGGAGCACACAGCATGGACGCTGTCACCCAGTACGCGTGGATCCTCTGGCTCGCGCTGATCCTCATCTTCGTGATCGTCGAGATGATCACTCTCGAGTTCACGTTCCTGATGCTCGCCGTCGGCAGCATCGGCGGACTGCTGACCGGGCTGGTCGGGGCTCCCTTCTGGGTCCAGGTCCCCGTAGCGGCCGTCCTCGCCGCCCTCCTGCTGTTCACCGTCCGGCCGCCGCTGCTGCGGCTGCTGAAACGGGGCGGCGATCCCACCCCCACCGGAGCGGACGCTCTCCTCGGGCTCTCCGGCAGCGTCGTCCTCGCCGGCCCCGGAGCCGGCCAGGTCAGGCTCGCCAACGGCGAGACCTGGACCGTCCGCCTGTCCCCGCTCGTCGAGGACCGCACACTCGGAGTCGGCGAGAGAGTCGTCGTCACCGCCATCGAGGGCGCGACCGCGGTCGTCGTCCCCGCCGAAAGGAGCACACCGTGACACCGTCCTCCGTCGTGACGATCGTCGTCGTCGCCGCCGTCGTCCTCTTCGCCCTGGTCGTCCTCTTCCGAGCGGTCCGCATCATCCCCCAGGCCACCGCCGGGGTCGTGGAGCGCCTCGGCAAGTACCACAAGACCCTGCTGCCGGGCCTCAATCTCGTCGTGCCGTTCATCGACCGGGTCCGCCCGCTGATCGATCTGCGCGAGCAGGTCGTCTCGTTCCCGCCCCAGCCCGTGATCACGGAGGACAACCTCGTCGTCTCGATCGACACGGTCGTCTACTTCCAGGTGACGGACGCCCGCGCGGCGACCTACGAGATCGCCAACTACCTCGGCGCGGTCGAGCAGCTGACCACCACCACGCTCCGCAACGTCGTCGGCGGCCTGAACCTCGAGGAGGCGCTGACCTCCCGCGACAACATCAACGGGCAGCTGCGCATCGTCCTCGACGAGGCCACCGGCAAGTGGGGCATCCGCGTCGGACGCGTGGAGCTCAAGGCCATCGACCCGCCCCTCTCCATCCAGGACTCGATGGAGAAGCAGATGCGCGCCGAGCGCGACCGTCGAGCCGTGATCCTCACCGCCGAGGGCACCAAGCAGTCCCAGATCCTGAACGCCGAGGGTCAGCGCCAGGCCGCGATCCTCGCTGCGGAGGGCCAGGCGAAGGCGGCGGTCCTGCGGGCCGAGGGTGAGGCCAAGGCGATCACCACCGTCTTCCACGCCATCCACGAGGGCCGCCCCGACAGCGAGCTCCTCGCCTACCAGTACCTCCAGACACTCCCCAAGATCGCTGAGGGCAGCGCGAACAAGCTCTGGGTCATTCCGAGCGAGCTCACCGAGGCGCTGAAGGGCATCGGAGGCGCGCTCGGCCAGCGCGGCCAGTCCGCCCCGGCGGTCCGCCCGCAGGACGCGGCACCCCCGTCGGCGCCTGCGGCGTCCGCGCCTGCCGCATCCGGGTCCGTCGGCTCCACTCCTGTCGAGCCCGGATCCGACACGTCCGCCCCCGTGGCGCCCGCGACGACCGATGGAGCCCCCGGCTCGGCGCCCACTCCCCCGCCGCTGGCCGTCTAGCCGCGGACCCGGCCCGCGATGCGCACCCCTGAGCGCCCCCTCGCCCTGAGCGGGCCGACCCCCCGGGTGATCGCGCATCGCGGGTTCGGCCCGCAGGCCGAGGGCAACGCGCTCGCCGCCTTCGAGCGCGCCCTCGCCGCGGGTGCGGACCTCCTCGAGACGGACGCGCGCGCCTCCCTCGACGGGGTCGCCGTGCTCGTCCACGACGCCGAGGTGATCGACCGCTCCGGCCGCCGCCACGTCGTCGCCGCCACCCGGTGGGAGGAGCTCGCCGACCTTCGACTGGCGGGCGGCGCCCGGCTCGCCTCTCTCGAGCAGGCCCTCGCCGCACTCCCCCGCGCGCGCTTCAACATCGACGTGAAGTCGCGGGACGCGATCGACCCGGTCGTCGCGGCGGTGTCCGGCGCCGCCGCCGCGGAGCGCGTCCTGATCACCTCGTTCTCCGAGATCCGTCGAGCAGCGGCCCTCCGCCGTCTTCCCGGCGCCGCGACCTCGGCGTCGGCGGTCCGCTTCGTCGTCGCCCTGGTCGCCGCCCACCTCGGCGCCGCCCTCCCCGTGCGTCTCGCTCTCCGCGGCATCGACGCGCTCCAGGTGCCCGAGCGCGCGCTCGGCCTCCGCGTCGCCGAGCCGCGGATCCTCGCCCGGCTGCGGGTGACCGGCTGCGAGATCCACCTCTGGACCATCGACGATCCGGAGCGGATGGAGCAGCTCCTCGCGCTCGGGATCGACGGACTCGTGACCGACCGCACCGACCTCGCCCGAGCGGCCGTCGACGCCTTCCTCAGCGCCCGTCAGCCACGCCCTCAGGAACCGCGGAATACGCCTCCGACCTGAGGATTCTCTGGCAATGGCAGGGACGGGAAGACCACCTCCAGGTACGACGTTGACACTGGGGAAGCACAGCGAGAGGAGACCACACAATGGCAGATCGAAGCTTGCGAGGAATGCGGCTCGGATCCCAGAGCCTGCAGAGCGAAGAAGGCGTCGTCTTCTCCCCGCGATCGACGTACGAGTACCACTGCGCGAACTGCGGCCACGACACCGACATGGTGTTCTCGGCCGATGCGGAAGCACCGGAGACCTGGGAGTGCCGCTCCTGCGGTCACGAGGCCACTCTGATGGTGGACTCGAAGCCGGTCGTCGTGGACAAGGGCGAGCAGAAGGCTCCGCGCACCCACTGGGACATGCTGCTCGAGCGTCGGACCCGCGCGGAGCTGGAGGAGCTGCTCGAGGAGCGGCTCGCCTATCTGCGCGCCAGGCGCGGCGAGCACAAGATCGGCGCGTAGCGCCGGTCAGCGGTAACGGCGTCGCGGCTCGCGCGTCCTGAGGACGAACGAGACCATGCCGATGAGACCGGCGGCCAGGAAGTACCAGCCGAGGTCTCGCGCCCACACCAGAGCCGGGGTCGTGGTGGAGCTGAGGGGGACCTCGTCCACCATGGCACCCGGCTCGAACCATGTCAGGGAGTCGATCGTCGCGCCGTCCGGCCCGATGATCGCACTCGTCCCGACGGTCGAGATGTTGACCACGCTGCGCCCGGTCTCGATCGCCCGCAGGCGAGCGATCGCGAGCTGCTGGACGCTCTCGTCGGTCCGGCCGAAGTCGGCGTTGTTGGTCTGCCCGAGGATGACCTGGGCACCCCCGTCGACCATCGCGTTCGTCAGCGCGTCGTCCGAGATGTCGAAGCAGATCGCGATGCCTGCGAGCACGCCGTTCACGTCGAAGACGTTGGGACGGGTGCCGATCGAGTAGTCGCGGCTCACCAGGTCGACCAGGTCCGGAGCGAACATCCGCCAGAACGCCCGGTCCGGCATGTACTCGGCGAACGGGACGGGATGCACCTTGTCGTAGACCTGCGTCGCTCCCTCCCCCGCCTTCCAGAGCAGCGAGCTGTTGTAGAAGACGTCATCCGAGGGGTTCGTGATCGTGCCCACGACGAACGGCGCGTCCATCGTCCGGCTGAGGTAGTCGAGGACGGCGGCCGACTGGGCGTTCCGGGTCGGATCGATGTCGACGCCGTTCTCGGGCCACACCACCATGTCGACGTCCTGGTCGAGGATCGGCAGCGTCGCCGAGGTGTGGTCCTCGAGGATCTGCCCGCGGTAGCTCTGTGAGAACAGGCCCGCATCGGAGTCGCCCTGGACGGCGGCGATCCGGGTCGTGCCCTCCGTCGGTGCCGGCCAGGCGGGGAACACCAGCGCCACGATCGCGAAGCCCGCGAGAGCGCTGACGCGAGAGGAGGCCGTGACGGACATCTCGCGGACGGCCTGCGCGAGCACGGCCGCGAGGAACGCCACCACGAAGCCGAGGCCGGCGAAGCCGATCCACGCCGCGAGACCGGCGAGCGGGCCGAGGGACTGCGAGATCGCGAGGCGGCCCCAGGCGAAACCGCCGTAGGGCCAGACGCTGGTGATCGACTCGCGCCCGATCCAGAGCGCCCCCAGGAGGGCGGGGAGGCCGACCATCCGGCCGAGCGGTCCCGTCCAGACGCGGTGGCCGCGCGTGGAGACGACCGCCATCAGCCCCGCGGAGAGCGCGAAGAAGATCGCCTGCAGGCCGGCGAGGGCCGCCCACGGGACCGGGCCGAGGTAGAGGGTCAGCCACTCGATGTGGACGCCCCAGAAGACCGCTCCGCCGACGAGGCCGACGAGGCTCCCGCTCCAGAAGCCGCGCCCCGCCAGCGCGAACAGGATCGCCGCGGCGCCCACGATCGCCAGCGGCCAGACGTCGGAGTCGGGGAAGCCGCGGTCGAGCACGGCGCCGCCGAGGGCGGCGAGGGGCAGCGCCACCCACAGCGGAACGGTCCGCCCGTCGGGCGGAGGAGCGATCGGCGTCATGCGACCGTCGAGTACGCGACGATGCCGCGGCGGACCAGGTCGAGGGCGGTCCGGGCCGCGCGGCCGACCTTGCCCTCGGCGACGACGGAGAGCTGGTCGAGGAGGTCGATGGTCTGCTTCGCCCAGCGCACGAAGTCGCCGGCGGCCATGTCGGACTCGCGGAGCACCATGTCGAGCGGCATGCCCTTGGCCCACATGTTCATCGACAGCGCCAGGCTCGTCGAGATCGGGTTGCTGCCCGGCAGGCGGTGCTCCCGCTCGACGTCGTCGAGCCGGGCCCACAGAAGCTGGGTCCTCTCCAGCGCCTCGGGGAACGCGCCGCGGGGCAGGAACTGCTCGCCGAGCGTCCCCTCCTCGCGTCGCGGCTCGAAGACCAGGCAGCACGCCATCGCCGCGAGGCCGGCCGGATCGAGCTCCGTCCACGCCTGCTTCCGGAGGCACTCGGCGACGAGCAGGTCCCGCTCCCCGTAGATCCGGCGGAGCGTGCGACCGTTGGGCGTCAGCGAGAGCTCGCCGACCTCGTCCCGGCGGAAGTAGCCGAGCTCGAGCAGCACGTCCGTGATGTGGTCGAAGATGCGGGCGACGGCGCCGGTGCGCGAGCGGATCTGGCGCTCGATCTCGTCGGTCTCGCGGCGCAGCTTCCACCAGCGCTCGGCCCAGCGCGCGTGCTGCTCGCGGTCGGAGCAGGCGTGGCACGGGTGCGCCTTCATCCGACGCCGCAGGCTCGTGAGCTGTCCCTGGCGCTTCTCGCGCTCGGCGTGGGAGGCCGACTCGCCGCGCACCGCGCCCCGGCGCTCGAGGTCGCCGATCTCACGGCGGATCGCCGCGTACTGCTCGAAGTCGCCCAGGTGGCACTGCATCGCCGTGACGTAGCCCGCCATCGACTCCTCCTGCTGGCGGACCCGGCGGGCGAGATCGACGACGGACCGGTCGGCCTGGAACTGCGCGAACGACGACTCGAGGATCTCGCGCGTGCGCACCCGCCCGAACTGCTCGATCAGGTTCGCGGCCATGTTGTAGCTGGGGCGGAAGCTGGAATTGAGCGGGTAGGTCCGCCGGGAGGCGAGGGACGCGACCGCCTGGGGGTCCATCCCGCCGCGCCACTGGATCACCGAGTGGCCCTCCACGTCGATGCCGCGTCGGCCCGCCCGGCCGGTGAGCTGGGTGTACTCCCCCGGTGTGATCGGGACGCGCGCCTCGCCGTTGAACTTCTCGAGCTTCTCGAGGACGACCGTGCGGGCGGGCATGTTGATGCCGAGCGCGAGCGTCTCGGTCGCGAAGACCACGCGCACGAGCCGGCGCAGGAACAGCTCCTCCACGACCTCCTTGAAGGCGGGGAGCATCCCGGCATGGTGCGCGGCGACGCCCCGCTGGAGTCCGTCGAGCCACTCCCAGTAGCCGAGCACCGCGAGGTCCTCGTCGCGGATCGTCCGGCACCGCTCCTCGACGATCGCGCGGATCTCGTCGCGCTCGTGGCGCTCGGTGAGGCGCACGCCCGACCGCAGCACCTGGCGCACGGCCTGGTCGCAGCCCGCACGGCTGAAGACGAAGAAGATCGCGGGGAGGAGGTTCTTGCCGCGGAGGATCTCGACGACCTCCGAGCGCAGCACGAGCTCCTCGGTGCGCTGCTCCGGGTAGCGGCCGCGACCGCCTCGGCCGTTGCGGCCGCCCCTGCCGCCGCGCTCGACCCGGGAGCCGCCCTGGGCCATGCGGGCGAGCTCGGGGTTCACCCGGTTCGTCGCCGCCCGACCGGAGGAGTCGAAGAGGTCGACCAGCTTGCCGCCCACCAGGACGTGCTGGTCGAGCGGGACGGGGCGCTCCTCGGAGACGATGACCTCGGTCTCGCCCCGGACGGTCTGGAGCCAGTCGCCGAACTCCTCGGCGTTCGACACGGTCGCGCTGAGCGAGACCAGCCGCACGCGCTGCGGGAGGTGGATGATGACCTCCTCCCAGACGGCGCCGCGGAAGCGGTCGGCGAGGTAGTGCACCTCGTCCATCACGACGTAGGCGAGGTCGCGCAGGAGGTCCGAGTCGGCGTACAGCATGTTGCGCAGCACCTCGGTCGTCATCACGACGATGCGGGCGCGCGCGTTGACGTTGGAGTCGCCGGTCAGCAGGCCGACCTCGGAGGCTCCGTAGTCCTCGACGAACTCCTGGAACTTCTGGTTGCTCAGCGCCTTCATCGGCGTCGTGTAGAAGACCTTGGCCGTCGGGTCCTGCATGGCCAGGTGGATCGCGAACTCGGCCACCGCGGTCTTGCCGGCACCGGTGGGCGCGGCGACGAGGACGCTGTGGCCGTCGTCGAGCGCGCTGCAGGCCTCGTACTGGAAGGGGTCGAGGTCGAACGCGAGGGTCGAGCGGAACGCCTCGACCCTCGCGTGGCCCTGGCGCGTCCGGAACGCGGCGAACCGCTCGGCGGGAGACGGTCCGGTCACGCGGGCAGGTCGGAGGGGCTGCCGTCGAACACCAGCTGGCGCTTGGCGGCGCGCCGGTCGTGCAGGATCGCGATCCCGCAGGCGAGGAAGAACAGGAAGATGATCGGGATGGCCAGGAGGAACATCGAGATCGGGTCGGCCGCGGGGGTCGCGATCGCCGTGAAGAGCACGATCGCCATGATCGCGATGCGCCACGACTTGAGGATCAGCATGCCGGGGAGGACGCCGAGGAAGTTGAGGAGCACCAGGAAGACGGGCAGCACGAACGCGATGCCGACGACCAGCACGAGCTTGAGAACGAACTCGTAGTAGATCTTGGCGTCGAGGAAGCTCGCCGCGTTGCTGCCGGTGAAGCTCGTCAGGAGCTCCACGATGTGCGGGAACACGAACCAGCCGGCCGCGCAGCCCGCGAAGAACAGCGGGATGGCGGTGAGGATGAAGCCGAGGCCGTACCGCATCTCCTTGCGGGTCAGGCCCGGGACGAGGAACGCCCAGATCTGGTAGAGCCAGACCGGGCTCGCCAGGACGATGCCCACCGTGATGGCGATCTGCAGCCGCAGGTCGAAGGCACCGGCGATCGTCGGGAAGTTGAGGATCGCCTCCTTGCCCTGGGTGGAGGCCACCTCGGAGATCGGAGCCTTGAGGGCCTCGAAGACCCACTCCGAGACGAACCACCCCGCGACGCACGCGATGACGATCGCGATCGCCGACTTGAAGAGCCTGTTGCGAAGCTCGACGAGGTGCGCCCCGAGCGACATGCGCCCGTCGGGGTTCTTCGTCCGCTTCGTCCGTGGCTTCTTCGGTGCCACGGACGTCATTACTTGAGCGGGGACTCGGGCGGCGTGGTGGTGCCGGTGCCGGTGGTCGTGCCGGTGGATCCGGCGACGGTGCCGGTGGTCCCCTCGGTCGACTCACGGCGCTCGGTGCCGTCCTCGTCCTTCATGGTCTTGACCTCGCTCTTGAAGATCCGCATCGACTGCCCGACACTGCGGGCCAGCTGCGGGAGCTTGGGCGCACCGAACAGGAGGAGGATCACGGCGAGGATGATGAGGAGGTGCCACCCCTGGAGGCCAGCGAACATTGCAGACTCACTTCACTTGTCGGTTGCGGTGTACGAGGAGCTTACCCCGTTCGACCCGTTCTGACCGGCGGAGATCGATCCTGTCGCGACGTGTGTCACGCCGGCCCTCGTGCGCACGCCTCACGTCGTCGCGATCGGCGAACAGCGACGAGGACGGCCGGGGCGGCAGGTCGTCCGTCACTCCAGGACTCAGTGTCTCGAGTTTCGCGGTGACCTCGGACAGCTGTCCGAGGAGCATCTTCCCCTTGCGCCAGTAGGAGAGGGCGAAGAGGACCAGCATCGCCAGAGCGCCCAGCGCGAGGCCGAGCCAGATCAGGATCCACGACCACCAGGTCACGACGGCTCCCCCTCGTTCGCGGCGAGCGCGGAGGCCGCCCAGTGCGCGACCGCGGTGCGCGCCTCGGGGGGTGCCACCACGGTGACGAGACCCGCCAACGACGCCACCAGGCGCGTCAGTCCCTCCAGATGGGCGACGCGGAGACGGACGAGGACACCGTGGTCCTCCTCCCCCGGCACGGGATCGGGGAACTCGGCGTCGGCCGCGTAGTCGCCCAGCAGCACGACGGCGCTGGGAGCGACGCGCAGGTCCACGACGAGATCGGAGGCGGAGGCCTCGAAGAGCCGTTCCGAGAGGGTCACCTCGTTGCGGCGCCGGACGATCGGCGTCCCCGTGTCGCGGAGGGAGCGCATCCTGTCGACCCGGAACGTCCTGACGCCCTCGCGGAGGTGGTCCCATCCGCGCAGGTACCAGTCCCGGTCGACCGATTCGAGCACGAAGGGGTCGACGAGCCGGGACTCGGTCTCGCCGCGGGCGCTGCGGTAGTCGAAAGCGACCTGCGTCGCCGAGCCCATCGCTGTCCGCAGGAGCGCCACAGCGCTGTCCGCGCCCGTGCCGCGCGAGACCGCGACCGCGCTCGGGGCCGAGGAGGCGCCGCGCGCGAGCTTCCCCATCAGCGAGGCGATCCGGTCGTTGCCCTGGTTCTCGGGCAGCGCTGCGAGGTACTGCATGCCGGCGATGAGGGCGGCGGCCTCCCGCGCCGAGAACCTCGGCGACTCGTCGATCGCGACCTGGTGGGTGAGGACGACGTGGTCGTTCTCCTCGAAGTCGTCCCAGCCGATGTCGAAGAGGTCGTTCGCCTGGTACTGCGCGGTCTCGCCGGGGATGCCCGAGACGGCGATGAGGCGCACCGCGCGGCGCACCTCCTCCTCCGGGATCTCGAAGTGCGCGGCGACCTCGGCGACGGAGACGCGGCCCCGGTCGAGGAGGTAGGGAACGAGGGAGAGGAGGACGGCCAGGCGGTCGCGCGCCTGCAGGGAGCGGGGTCTAGCCACGAGAATCCCCTCCATGGTCGTCGAGGGTGCGGCGGAGGCGGTCGAGGACGCGTCGGCGGAGCTCCTCCGGCTCGAGCACCCGCACCTCGGGACCGTGACCGGCGAGCTCGTCCGCGAGCACGTCCGGGTCGGTGTAGTGCAGGCGCAGCAGGCCCTGGCCCTCGCCCTCGGCCTCGGCACGCCCGCCGAGACGGAGGGCGGCGTCGGAGTCGGGGGCGACGCGCAGGAGCGCGCTGTTGCGCTGCAGGATCTCGTCGAGCTGGGCGAGAGCGGTCGCCGCGTGGTCCCCCTCCGCGGGAGGCGCGGTGCGGCCGGTGGACGCGACCGGCCCGACGATCCGCGACAGGAGGAAGGTCCGCGTGCCCTCGGCGCCCTCGTCCCAGCCGTGGAGGTGCCAGCGCCCCTGGTGGTTCACCAGGGCGCGGGGCTGCACGGTGCGCACGCGCGGCTCCTCGCCGCCGGGCTTCAGGTAGGGGAAGCGGACGACCTGGCCGCGGTCGAGCGCGGCGTTGAGCGGCTCGAACGAGGCCTCGCGGACCCGGATCGAGGGGCTGATGCCGATGACGGGGTCGACGGACTCGACCCCGATCGAGCGCAGCTTGATCAGCGCGCGCCGCGACTCCGCCGAGAGCGTCCCCTCGCGCCAGACCGCCCCGGCCAGGCGGAGCAGCGCGAGCTCCTCCGGATCGAAGGTCAGGTCGGCAGGGAGGTCGTAGCTGCGCTTCGCGATGCGGTACCGGACGGTCTGGGTGTTGCCCGGGTCGCCCGGGGCGTCGACCGTCTCGATCGGGATGCCCAGCTCGCGCAGGTCGTCCTTGTCGCGCTCGAACTGGCGCTCGAGCGAGGTCCGGTCGCCTCGGCCGACCCGCTGCCGGTAGCCCTGCACCGTGGAGAGGACATCGGCCTTCGTCAGTCCGTTCTCGGCCGCGACGAGCGCGAGCACGAGGTTGAACAGACGCTCCTCGGCCGGGACGCGGCTCGAGGACGGGGCGTCGGAAGGCACGCCCTCCAGTCTAGGGCCGGGCCCGGTCAGACCTTTCCGAGGATGTCGGCGACGAAGATCAGCGTCGCGCCGCCGGGGATCCCGCCCTGAGGGGAGCCCTGGTCGCCGTAGCCCTGGTCCGGCGGGATGACCGCGATGACCTGGGATCCGACGGGCTGGCCGATGAGGGCGTCGGCGAATCCGGCGATGACTCCGCCCTGGGTGGTCGAGCCGTCGGCGGCCGTGAAGACGGCGGGAGCGCCCTTCTCCCAGCTGGAGTCGAACACCTTCCCGTCGCTCCACTGCCAGCCTGTGTAGGCCACGACGACCTGGTCGCCCTCGGCGACGACGTCGCCGTCGCCCTTCTTGAGCTGGGCGATGCGGAGGTCGGTCGGCGCGTCACCGGAGGGCTTCGCGAGCCCCGGGCGTCCGTCGTCGCCGAGCGTCACCGTCGGGAAGCCGTCGGGCGCGGGCTGGGCGGCGCCGTTCGCGCGGGCCAGCGAGGCCTCGCGGACGTCCGCGACGAGCACGAGCGTGTCGTCCTCCGAGATGCCGAGCTGCGACGAGGACTGGCCGAAGCCGTCCTCGGGGGCGATCGCGATGGCGACGCGCGAGCCGACCTGCGTGCAGAGGAGGCCCTCGTTCAGGCCCACGAGCCCGGCTCCGCCGACGCCGAAGCGGGCGGTGCTCGACCCGTCGTAGGGCGAGGTCTCGAGGACCGTGCCGTCCGCTCCGTTGACCAGGGTGTAGTCGATGGTGACGAGCTGGCCCTTCTCGAGCGGTGCGCCCGAGCCCTCGATGAGGGTGCTGACCTGCGTGCCGTCCGCCTTCAGCGGCGTCGGGACGCTGACGTCCGGCTTCGCTCCGAAGTCGCCCGTGGCGCTGACCGCCGCCGAGGAGTCGCCGGAGGAGAACGGAGCGTCGCAGTCCGCCTGCGAGGAGGACGCGGTGCATCCGGTGAGAGCGGCGACGATGCCGATGCCGGCGATGAGCGCGGTGGTCCTGCGCACGGGTCCTCGATTCGAGAGAAGGGGAGCGGTGACGCCCGAGGTGGAGACGGCCCGGAGGCCGGGAACAGCTTAGAGGATGCCCTCGTCGTCGGGCTCCGCGGTCTCCTCGCCGAACCCGCGGGCCCGGGAGAGCTCGGCGCTGGTGGCGGACTCGCGGACCCGCTTGCGCAGGCTCTTGGGGCTCACGGCGCGCTCGCCGAGCGCGCCGGGGGTCCAGGCCTCCACGTCCTCGTCGCTGAAGTCCGTCTTCGACGGGCGACGCTTGAGCTCGGGGAGCACGGTGTCCGGAGCGAGCCGGCGAGCGGTGATGAGGAAGCCGGTGTGGCCGATCATCCGGTGGTCCGGCCGGACCGCGAGGCCCTCGACGTGCCAGCCGCGGACCATGGTCTCGTTCGACGACGGGTTCGTGAACAGGCCCGAGGCGCGGATCGCCTCCGCCGTCCGCGAGAGCTGCGTGACGGTGGCCACGTAGCAGAGGAGCACTCCCCCGGGCGTGAGAGCCTCGGCGGCGACGTCGAGGCACTCCCAGGGCGCGAGCATGTCGAGCACGACGCGGTCGGCCTCGCCGGACGGGACCGTGCCGGGCAGCGCCTCGACGAGGTCGCCGACGGTGACGCTCCAGTTGTCGGGCGTGTAGCCGAGGAAGGTCTCGATGTTCGCCCGTGCGACATCCGCGAACTCCTCGCGCCGCTCGAACGACGACAGCCGGCCGGTCGGACCGACCGCCCGCAGCAGCCAGAGCGAGAGCGCGCCGGAGCCGACACCGGCCTCGACCACGCGGGCGCCGGGGAAGACGTCGGCGAGGGCGAGGATCTGGGCCGCGTCCTTCGGGTACACGATCGCCGCGCCGCGGGGCATCGACATCACGAAGTCGGCGAGGAGAGGGCGCAGCGCGAGGTGCTCGACGCCGACGGTGTTGGTCACCACCGAGCCGTCGGGCAGCCCGATCACCGTGTCGTGCTCGATGCCGCCCCGGTGCGTGTGGAACACCTTGCCGGGAACGAGCGTGATGGTGTTCATCCGCCCCTTGGGTCCCGTCAGCTGGACGCGGTCCCCCGCGCGGAAGGGTCCGGAATGCTGCAGTGCCTCACCGGTCATCGGCGGGCCTCCGTCTCGGTCGTGGCCGGGCCGGAGCCGCGGTGCTCGGAGGACACCGTCGCGAGGTCCGCGACGGTGCGGCCCGCGAGAGTGGGCCAGAGGGCGTAGGGGGCGGCGGGGTCCAGCTCCAGCTGGTGCGGGACGCCGATCGCCGCGGCTCCGGAGGCGACGGCCGCGCCGAGGCCCGTGAGGGAGTCCTCGATCGCGACGCAGGCGGCGATGTCGACGCCGAGGGTGCTCGCGGCGAGGAGGTACGCCTCGGGGTGGGGCTTGCTGCGTTCGACCATGTCGCCGCTGACGACGGCGGCGAAGGCGGGGAACGGGATCCGGTCCACGACGGCCGCGGCCATCCGCGAGATCGACATCGTGACCAGCGCCTGCGGCACTCCCGCCTCGGACACCGCGCGCAGCAGCTCGAGCGCGCCCGGTCGCCACGGGATGCTCACGGCCAGCTGGTCGACGACCTCGTCGGTCATCCGGTCGATGATCGCGTCGACGGAGAGGTCGACGCCCTTGCCCTGCAGGATGCGGGCGGCGGCGGGCAGGCCCGAGCCGACGAGTCCCATCGCGTCCTCGTGGGTCCACACTCCGCCGAAGGAGGAGACGAGCGCGTGCTCCGACGCCATCCAGTACGGCTCGGTGTCGACGAGCGTCCCGTCCATGTCCCAGAGGACGGCGGCGGGGGCGGACGCTCCTCCGAGCGGCTCGGAGGACAGCGGCCGGGCGGAGGTCTCGGGAGTCACGAGCGACCATGGTACCGGCAGGGCCGCGCCCCTCCCCGGCCGCGGGCCGAGAGCGAACAGCGCGGCCGATCCCGCCGGACGGGACGGGCGGGGCCGGGGGCGGTCCTATCCTGGACGGAGGGACAGGCGCGGTGTGCGCTCCCCGCACATCGAGCCGAACGCGGAGATCCTGCCTATGAACGTGATCACGGGGAACGTCCTGGTCGTGGCCTTCGAGGGCTGGAACGACGCCGGGGACGCCGCCAGCGGCGCGCTGCGGCTGGTCAAGGACGCCGGGGAGTACGTGCCCCTCTTCGCCGTCGACGCCGAGCAGTACTACGACTTCCAGTACACCCGCCCCATGCTCTCGATCGGCGAGGACGGCCGCCGCAACCTCGCCTGGCCCGGCACCCAGATCTTCGGCCCGGCCGACACCTCGGTCGACGCCGAGAGCGCGCTGTACCTCATGATCGGCACCGAGCCCTCGCGCAGCTGGAAGAGCTTCGCGGCCGAGGTCGTCGACGCCATGCTCGCGATAGACATCTCCGCCGTCGTCTTCCTCGGCGCGATGCTCGCCGACGTCCCGCACACCCGGCCGATCTCCATCTTCGCCTCGAGCGAGAACGCGGAGCTGCGGAGCTCGTTCGAGCTCGAGCGCTCCAGCTACGAGGGGCCGGTCGGCATCCTCAGCGTGATCGGCGAGGCCGCACAGAAGGTCGGCATCCCCGCCGTCTCGATCTGGGCCTCCGTCCCGCACTACGTGCACAACGCGCCCTCGCCCAAGGCGATGCTGGCGCTGCTCGAGAAGCTCGAGGAGGTCGTCGGCCTGGCGATCCCCCGCGGCGACCTCGTCGAGGAGGCGGAGGAGTGGGAGCGCGGCATCGACGCCCTCGCCGCCGAGGACGAGGAGATGGCGTCGTACATCGCCCAGCTCGAGCAGGCGCGCGACACCGTCGACTCGCCCGAGGCGAGCGGCGAGGCGATCGCCCAGGAGTTCGAGCGCTACCTGCGCCGCCGCGGCGACGGCCGCTCCGGCGAGGAGCCCTGGCGCCCGTAGCCTCCGCCGGCGCCCGCTCGTCCGAGACGGTCGTCGATCACGGGACCGCTCCCGGCCGCCCTGACGGGACTCGCCCACGACGGGACTCGAGCCTTACGGGACTCGAGCCTGACGGGGTTCAGGCCGGGCGCACCCCGAGCAGGGCGTCGACCGCGTCGCGCAGGAGCGACGGGTCGTCCACGCCCTCGGTCAGTGCGGCGTCGACGACGGCGAGGGCGGCCGGAGTGCCGAGGTCGTCGGCCAGCGCCTCGCGCAGCTGCGCCAGCACCTCGAGCGCCGAGCGCGGTCCGACGGCGGCGAGGGCCGCCTCCCAGCGCGCCAGGCGCGCCTCGGCCGACGGCAGGTCCTCGGGCAGCCACTCCCAGTCGGAGCGGTAGTGGTGCGCGAGGAGCGCGAGGCGGATCGCCCGCGGGTCCGCGCCCTCGCTCCGCAGACGTGAGACCAGCACCAGGTTCCCGAGCGACTTGCTCATCTTCTCGCCCTGGTAGGCGACCATCCCGGCGTGCGCGTAGGCGCGGGCCAGAGGACGGCCGGACAGCGACGCGGCGTGGCCGGCGCTGAACTCGTGGTGCGGGAAGACCAGGTCGCTCCCGCCGCCCTGCAGGGTGAACTCGGGTCCGAGCCGGTCGAGGGCGATCACCGAGCACTCGATGTGCCAGCCCGGACGGCCGCGGCCGACCTCGGCGTCCCAGGCGGGCTCGCCGGCGCGCTCGGCCCGCCAGAGCAGCGGATCGAGGGGGTCGCGCTTGCCGGCGCGCTCCGGGTCGCCCCCGCGCAGCGCCGAGAAGCGGGCCATCGACTCCGCGTCGAGCCGGCTCTCGCTGCCCAGGTGCCAGACGGCGCTCTCGGCCGCGGCGATGTCGTAGTAGAGGTCGCTCGCGCCCTCCTCCGCCGCGTCCGGAGCAGCGACGCGGTAGGCGACGCCGTCGCGCTCCAGGCGGGCGACCGCCTCCGCGATGGGATCCACGGTCTCGGTGACTCCGACGTAGTGCTGCGGAGGCAGGACGCGCAGGGCGGCCATGTCGCCGCGGAACAGCTCGACCTGCTCCTCGGCGAGGTCGCGCCAGTCGACACCGGTGGCCGTCGCACGCTCGAGCAGCGGGTCGTCGACGTCGGTCACGTTCTGGGCGTACTCGACCGTGTAGCCCGCGTCGAGCCAGACGCGCTGGACCGTGTCGAAGGCGAGGTAGGTCGACGCGTGCCCGAGGTGGGTGGCGTCGTAGGGCGTGATGCCGCAGACGTAGAGGCTCGCGACTCCGCTGGGCGCGTCGAGCTCGACGGGGCCGGCGGTCGCGGTGTCGTGCAGGCGCGGTGCGCTCCCCCGGCCGGGCAGGGCGGGGACGTCGGCGGCGGTCCAGGCGCGCATCTAGGCGGCGATCAGGCCGGTGGCGAGCGCGACCATGAGGACGACGCCGAGGACGATGCGGTACACGACGAACGGGAGGAAGCTGCGGCGGGAGATGTAGCTCATGAAGAACGCGATCACGACGAAGCCGACCACGAACGCGACGATGGTCGCCACGAGAGTCTCGAGCCCGCCGACCTGGACCTGGTTCGGGAGCACGACCGGGTCGCTGATGCTCTTGTACAGCTGGTAGAGACCGCTGCCGAACACCGCGGGGATCGCGAGGAGGAAGGAGTAGCGCGCCGCCGCCTTGCGCTCGTAGCCGAGGAAGAGGCCCGCGGTGATGGTGCCTCCCGAGCGCGAGACGCCGGGGATCAGGGCGAGTGCCTGCGCGCCTCCGAAGATCAGGCCGTCGCGGACGCCCAGGTCGCGCAGGCGGCGCTTCTTCGCGCCGACCGCGTCGGCGATGCCGAGCAGGATGCCGAAGAGGATGAGGGTGGTGGCCACCACCCACAGAGAGCGGAGGGTCGTCTCGATCGCGTCCTGGAAGACGAGGCCGAGGACGATGATCGGAAGGCTGCCCAGGATGATGAGCCAGCCCATCCGTGCGTCCGGGTCCGAGCGCGGGATCCGGCCGACGAGGGAGCGCGCCCAGTGCGACACGATCCGCACGATGTCGCGCCAGAAGTAGATGATGACGGCGGTCTCGGTGCCCAGCTGCGTGATCGCGGTGAAAGCGGCTCCGGTGTCGCGGCCGCCGAGACCGGGCAGCAGCTCGCTGACGATCCGGAGGTGGGCGCTGGAGGAGATGGGGAGGAATTCGGTCAGACCCTGGACGAGTCCCAGGATCAGCGCGTCGAGCAGGCCCATGCGTCACTTTCGAGGAGGGCTGGGGCGTCGTCGGCCAGCAGTCGGTCGGGATCGGTCGGTGCTGACCCGGTCCGCGGCGCCGTCAGGAGCTCAGCAGGAGATCGGTCAGGACCTTCCTGCCAAACACTAGTGCGTCCAGTGGAACGCGCTCGTCGACCCCGTGGAACAGCGCCGGGAAGTCCAGAGACGACGGCAGCTGGAGCGGCGCGAACCCGTATCCGGTGATGCCGAGCGTCGAGAGCGCCTTGTTGTCGGTGCCTCCGGAGAGCAGGTACGGGAGGACCTCGGCGCCCGGATCGAACCGGCGGATCGAGGCGGCCATGCTCTCGACGAGGGGGCCGGCGAAGGGCACCTCGAGTCCGATGTCGCGGTGCTGGACGAGGATCTCGACGTGCTCGCCCGCGAGGACCTTCAGGCGCTCGAGCACCGCATCCTCCTCGCCGGGGAGGACGCGCACGTCGATGGTGGCGTCCGCGGTGTCCGGGATGACGTTGGCCTTGTAGCCGGCCGACAGCATCGACGGATTGGCGGTGGTGCGCAGCGTCGCGGCGATGAAGCGCGAGGCGGTGCCGGTGGCGAGTGCCAGCTCCTCCGGAGTGCTGCGCTGGGGGTCGTGGCCGAGCAGGCGGGCGACCTCGTCGAGCAGCTCGCGCGTGGTGTCGGTGAGGCGGGTGGGCCACTCCTCGCTTCCGATGCGGGCGATCGCCTGCGCCAGCCGGGTGACGGCGTTCTCGGAGTTGACCTGCGAGCCGTGCCCCGCCGTGCCGTGCGCGCGGAGGGTCAGCCACATCAGCGCCTTCTCGCCCGTCTGCACGAGATAGGCGCGCTTGCCGGCCAGCTCGATCGAGTAGCCGCCGACCTCGCTGATCGCCTCGGTCGCTCCGGCGAACAGCTCGGGCCGCTCACGGGCCAGGAATCCCGACCCCCGCACGCCGCCCGCCTCCTCGTCGGCGAAGAAGGCGATGACGAGGTCGCGGGAGGGGCGCCTCCCCTCGCGGAGGATGTCGCCGAGCGAGGCGAGGATCATCGCGTCCATGTTCTTCATGTCGACCGCGCCGCGGCCCCAGAGCATGCCGTCCTTGATCTCGCCGCCGAACGGGTCGACGCTCCAGTTGTCGGCGATGGCGGGCACCACGTCGAGGTGCCCGTGGACGACGAGGGCGCCGCGCTCGCGGTCCTCCCCCGCAACCCGCGCCACGACGCTCGTGCGTCCCGGGTCGGAGTCGATCAGCTCCGGCTCGAGGCCGAGGTCACGCAGCTTCGCCGCGACGTACTCCGCGGCCGGGCGCTCCGGCTCCGCCTTCCCGTCGCCGTAGTTGCTGGTGTCGAAGCGGATGAGATCGCGCGCGATGAGCGCCGTCTCATCGAGGGTGCTGTCGGTCACGGGCGCGCTGTCGATGCTGTCGGACATGCGGGCAACGGTACCGGCGCGGGCTCGACGGCGCGCGGAGGCCGGTGGGCCACGAGGTGGCGTGAGAGGCTCCGGAACCGTGCTAATGTCTTCTTCGGCCGCGGAAACGCAGGTCGAAGGAAACACTCGTCCGGGTGGCGGAAATGGCAGACGCGCTAGCTTGAGGTGCTAGTGCCCGTATAGGGCGTGGGGGTTCAAGTCCCCCCTCGGACACACTGATCGGAACCCCTCGTCTCTCCTCGGAGAGGCGGGGGGTTCCGTCGTTCCCGGCACCGTCCGCTCCTCGCGCCGGCGGGAGGGATGCTGTGGGCGGAGAGTGCAGACGCCCCGGCTCCTCACGAGGAGACGGGGCGGCTGCTGCATCGGACGGCGCTTCTGCAGCGGACGGGCGCTCCTGCACCGCAGGGCCCTCCCGCACGGACCGAGCCTCGGTGTCAGACGCCCACTGCTGCCGGAGACCAGCCGAGAGCCGGAGCGATCGATTCCACGACAGTGCGCAGGAGCCGCGCGTTGTACTCGACCCCGAGCTGGTTGGGAACGGTGAGCAGCAGCGTGTCCGCCTCCTGCACGGCGGCGTCCGCAGCGAGCTCGGCGGCGACGGCGTCCGGCTCGCCCGTGTAGCTGCGGCCGAAGCGGGCGCGGACGCCCTCGAGGGTGGCGACCTGGTCCTGCTCACCGCGGCCGCCGAAGTACAGGCGGTCGAGATCGCTCGTGATCGGGAGGACGCTGCGCGAGACGGAGACGCGCGGGGTGCGCTCCCAGCCCGCCTCGCTCCACGCGGCGCGGTACTCGCGGATCTGGCGGGCCTGCAGCTCGTCGAAGGGCACGCCCTCCTCCTCCAGGAGCAGGGTCGACGACTGCAGGTTCATGCCCTGCTCGGCCGCCCAGCGCGCGGTCGCGAAGCTGCCGGCACCCCACCAGATCCGGTCCTCGAGGCCGGGCGAGCGCGGCTCGATCGAGAGCGGGAGCGACTGGCGCGTCATCGCCGGATCCGACTGCGCGACCGGCGCTCCGGCGAGCGCCTCCCGGAGGATGCGCACCTTCTGCCGGGCGAGGTCGGCCTCGGTCATCCCCTCCGGGGGGACGAAGCCGAACGCCTCGGACCCGCGCAGGGCGGTCTCGGGCGATCCCCGGCTGACCCCGAGCTCGAGCCGGCCGTCGGAGATCAGGTCGGTGGCGGCCGCCTCCTCCGCCATGTAGAGCGGGTTCTCGTAGCGCATGTCGATGACCCCGGTGCCGATCTCGATGCGGCGGGTGCGCGCGGCGATCGCCGCCAGCAGCGGGAACGGCGAGGCGAGCTGCGGCGCGAAGTGGTGCACGCGGACGTAGGCGCCGTCGATGCCGATCTCCTCCGCCGCCTCCGCGAGCTCGATCGTCTGGAGGAGGACGTCGCGAGCAGAGCGGGTCTGAGACCCGGGGACGGACTGGTAGTGGCCGAAGGAGAGGAAGCCGATGCGCGAGACCATGCCTGCCTCAGCGCCCGGGGGTCCCCCGCTATTCCCCGAGGGTGTGCACGGCGGTCGCCGAACCGCGACAGCGCTCCCGAGGAGTACTCAATACACGTATGGTGGTCGCGTGCCCGCTGATCGGGGCGGAGAGGGGTCGTCGTGGAGCCGATGGTCGGTCGCCTCGGGGCGACTCTCGGGGTTGCCATGCAGACGATAAGCGGGTCGCAGGTGCAGGCAGGCGCTCTCCGTCCGCAGCGGAAACGGTCGCCCGGTCGCGTCTCCGCGTCAGTGCGCCTCGAAGTCGGCGGAGACCGAGGCGGTGACCTCGATGTCCTCCGGCTTGAGGGCCAACGGCTCCTCAGGAGAGGAGAACGCCTTGGCGCGGCTCATCATCGCCGAGCCGCCCTCGATGCGCGTGTGCGGCCGCAGTCCCGGCTCGAAGAGGGTCAGCACCCGCACCTCGGTCAGGCCGAGGGCCGCAGCATAGGCCTCGGCCCGCTCGCGCGCGTCGCGGACGGCAGCGGTGCGGACCTCGCGCTCGATGCCCGCACGTCGTGCCGCCGTCACGTCCCAGTCGACCCCCGAGATCTGGATCCCCGGCACCTCCGAGATCGAGCCGACCCAGCGCCCGAGAGCCGCGAAGTCCCGGTACTTCACCCGGACCCCGGCGGCAGCGACATGGAACAGCTGCGTGACGTCCGAGTCCTTGATGTACCGGCGGATCGAGGAGACCGAGATCTGATCGGAGGACCACCAGGTGGCGGCGCCGGACGCCTGCTCGGCGGCCGCCTCCTCACGGACCCGCGCGTGCAGGGCGGTGACCTCGGCGAGCGCCTGGGGTCGGGATCGCGACTCGCGCCGGATCTCGAGGCGGACGGTGCCCCGCTCGGCGGGGTGGAAGTGCTGGGCGAGACCGGCGACGGTGATGGTGACCATGGCCCCATGGTGCCGTACGCACCCCGTCAGCTCCGAGCGGCGAGCATCTCCCGGATGCGGTCGGCGAGGGCCCGCTCCGTCGTCAGGTTGCTGACCAGCTGGGCTCGGTGCCCCCCGCAGGCGCCTGGGAGGGGATCTCCGGTGCTCGGGTCGACCCGGCCCAGCAGTGCCCGCTCCCCCTGGGCGATCGAGGCCTCGAGCAGGGCGAGCCGCCGCTCGAGCCGCTCGATCTCGAAGCTCTCGGGCGTGATGTCGGACTCGCGGAAGTGGCCGGCTGTGGAAGTGGGGACGCTCATCGATGATCCGTTCCGTCGGGGGCGCCCAGGAGCGGCGCCATCACCAGGAAGACACCGGAGAACGGCGATCATGACGCGAAGGCGCGAAATGCACTGAGACGTGGCGCGCCACCGGCGGTCAGGAGCGGAAGACGGCCAGGTTCTCGTTCTCCACGATGGCGAGGGTGCGGACGAGGCGGGTGTAGCGCTCGACGAGCTCGCCCTCCCCCGCGCCCTGCCCCAGCAGGGCCGAGATGCTCTCGGCGGGGAAGAGGGAGACGATCTCCATCGCGACGGCCCGCGCGTGCTCGGAGGAGAGAGTGCGCGCGTACTCCAGAGCGCGGGTCAGCTGCGGCCTCTCCTCCCCCTCCGGACTCGCCGACGGCGCCGTCGTGGCGGCATGGCCGAGGACCGCCACGAAGACGCGGGCGATCTCGTCGACCCGGAGTGCGCGGACCAGGGTCAGCAGACGCGAGGAGACGCGGGAGACGCCGCGCGCGAGGAGCTCTCCGCTGAGGGCGCGCACCTCGATCACGTCGCCGCCGCCGAACTCGCCGGAGACGCGCTTGATGCCCGAGGCGAACAGGCTCGAGCCGGCTCCGATGCTCCGCTCGGCCTCGAGGTTGATCTCGACGCGGCCGCGGCCGGTGGCCACTCCGGAGATCCAGCGCTGCTCCACGGGCGGATGCGCGTGCACGGCGCGGACGAGGGTGCCCGGGCCCGGCCCTCCCAGGGCGCCCAGGATGACCTCGGGGGTGCGCGCCCCGGCGATCCTGGTCGAGACGCCGTTGTGCGCGGCGAGCTCGGCGGCCCGCAGCTTGGAGCGGATGCCCCCTCGGCCGGTACCGCCCTTCTGCACGCCGATGCGGCGCAGCTCCGAGATGCCCAGCTCCTCGAGGTGCACGCCCTCGGCGATGCTGCCGGCGAAGACGCCGGGGACGTCGGTGAGCAGCAGCAGAAGGTCCGCCCCGAGGAGCATCGCTAGTCCGCCGGCGACGCCGTCGTTGTCCGAGCCGGCGGAGTCGATCGTGTCGTTGCCGTTGACCACGGGCACGACTCCGGCGTCGAGGGCGTGGCGGATCGCCTCGGCCACGTGCGCCATCTGCCGGGGAGAGGCGAGGTCGGACTCGCCGATGAGGATCTGCGCGACCAGGGCGCCCGAGAGCTCGGCCACCGAGCGGTAGAAGCCCATCAGGACGGTCTGGCCCACCGCTGCCGCCAGGCGGGCGCTGATCGGCTCCTCCTGCGAGCGGGCGAAGAGCGCCCGGCCCGAGGAGACGGCGCCGGAGGAGACCAGCACGACGTCCCAGCCCAGCGCGCGGGCGGCGAAGGCGCTCTCGAGCGCGCTGGCCAGGAGAACGGGATCCGGACCCGACTGCTTGGTGACCGAGCTGGACCCCATCTTGACCACGAGGGTCCTTCTGCGCGGGGCGGCCGGGGCGGTGGCGTCGGAGTCGGCGGGGTCGAGCAGGGCGTCGGACATGGCTCCCATGGTAGAGGCGCGGCAGGAGGCCCTCCCTCGCCGAGACCCGGTGGAGAACGCCCCCGGACGGGGATGTCGGAGGCGGATGCGAGACTGCCCGGGACGTCTGGAACCTCCTCCTCAGTGCGCCTCGCCGGGCGGTCGCGGAAGGGTCCGAGCGGCTCGCCGGTGGATGTCGGTGGCGATTGACATACTCGAACACATGTTCGAACATGGGCAGATGAGCCCCCCTTCACCCCTCGTCTCCGCGGAGACGGCCGAGGCCACAGAGCCCCTTCTGCGGCAGCTCGCGTCGGTGAAGGAGCTGCAGTCCCGCATCCGGGACATGCAGGCGACCACTCTCGAGACCAGGAGCCTCGCCACCCTGCCGGCCTTCTCCTCCGTGCTCCCGGGCGGCTCGCTCAAGCAGGGTGCCGCCTACTCGGTGGAGGGCTCGATGAGTCTGGCGATGGGGCTGCTCGCCGGCCCGTCCGCCGAGGGCTCGTGGTGCGGCGTGGTGGGCGTCCCGGAGTTCGGGGCCGAGGCCGCGGCCGGCATGGGGATCGACCTCGAGCGCCTGGTGCTCGTGCCCGCACCGGCCGAGCACTGGCTCACCGTCACCGCAGCTCTGGTCGATGTGCTGACCGTCGTGCTCACCCGTCCGCCCGCCTCCGTCTCCTCGGCCGACGTCTCGCGTCTGGGAGCACGACTGCGCCAGCGGGGTGCCGCGCTCGTGGTCCTCGGCGAGTGGCCCCAGGCCGAGGCGCGGCTCAGAATCCGCAGCAGCCGCTGGGAGGGGCTCGGCGACGGCCACGGCTACCTGCGCTCCCGGGAGGCGATGGTCGATGTGGTCGGCCGGGCCGGCACCCGGGTGCGCACGGTGCGGATGAGCATGCCCGGCGTCGAGAGCGCCTTCGGCTCCCGGGTCGAGCACGGCCGCCTGCACGAGCGGGCGGTCTGAGATGGCGAGCGCACCCGAGCTGCGGCGGACGATCCTCGTCTGGTGCCCCGACTGGCCCCTCCTCGCGGCCGCCGCCGACGCCGGCCTCGGCGACGAGCACCCCCTGGCCCTCACGGAGAAGAGCCTGGTCTTCGCCTCCTCCCCCGCTGCCCGGGCGGAGGGGGTCCGGCGGGGCATGCGCGTGCGCGAGGCGCAGTCCCGTTGCACGGGTCTCGCCGTCCTCCCGTACGACCCGGTGCTCGACCACCGGGCGTTCGAGCCGATCATCCAGGCGCTCGAGGAGATCACCCCGGGCGTCCAGCTGATCAGGCCCGGTCTGTGCGCGATCCGCGCCCGCGGTCCGCGCCGCTACTACGGGAGCGAGCAGAGCGCGGCCGAGGCGATCCTGCAGCGGCTGGCCGAGCTGGGTCTCCCCGACGCCCGCATCGGGATCGCCGACGGGCTCTTCGCCTCCGAGCTCGCCGCGAAGCACTCCGGCCGCCTCGTCGCCGTCGTGCCCCCAGGAGCAGCGGCAGGCTTCCTCGCTCCTCTCCCGCTCGACGCCCTCGAGACCGAGTCCGTCGCAGCCCCTGCCCGTGCTCCCCGCCGGGGGGACGACCTGGTGGCGCTCCTGCTCAGACTCGGCGTCCGCACCCTCGGCGCCTTCGCCGCCCTCCCTCGCGAGGACGTCGCCGCCCGGTTCGGACCGGAGGGCGCCCACGCGCACCTCCTCGCCGCCGGTGCGGAGTCGGAGACGGTGGTGCCCCGGCTCCCCCCGGAGCGTCTCGACCGGGCGATGGAGTTCGAGCCCCCTCTGGACCGCATCGACCAGGCCGCCTTCGCCTTCCGCGTCCCCGCGGAGCAGTTCGTCGCCGGGCTCACCCGCGCACAGCTGGTCGCGACCGCTATCCGCATCGAGGTCGTCAGCGAGCGCGGTGAGGTCTCCTCCAGGAGCTGGCTGCACCCGAGATGGTTCACCCCGGGCGACGTGCTCGACCGGGTCCGCTGGCAGCTGCAGGGCAGCGGGGAGATCGACACCGGTCTCGGAGCTCCGATCTCGCGGCTGTGCGTCGAGCCCGAGGCGGTCGACGCGATCGGCAACCATGAGCAGGGTCTCTGGGGCACCGCTCCGGAGGAGCGCGTCCACCACGGGCTGAGCCGCGTGCAGAGCATGCTCGGGCACGAGGCCGTGATGACCGCGTCGATCGGAGGGGGTCGATCCCTCCGCGACCGCCAGCACCTGATCCCCTGGGGCGACCGGGAGCCGGGCGACGCACGGCCGAGGACCCTGCCCTGGCCCGGCTCCCTGCCGCCGCCCCTCCCGCCGACGGTCTTCGCGGAGCCCGCGGCCGTGCTGGTCCGCGGACCGAGGGGCGAACCCGTCGCGGTCGACAAGCGCGGCGCCCTCAGCTCCGTGCCCGCCTACTTCACCCCCGGGACCTCTCAGGCACGCCTGGAGCCCCTCGCCGGATGGGCGGGTCCCTGGCCGATCGACGAGCGCTGGTGGGATCCGAGCACCGCCGTCCGCTACGACCGCTTCCAGGTGGTCGACGCCGCCGGTGTCGCCTGGCTGCTGCTCTGCCTCGACGGGGTCTGGGCCGCAGAGGCCCGCTACGACTGAACCGGAGCATCCCTCCACCACCGCGAACGAGCACCGAAGGAGCCCCGATGGGCTGGAACAACCCGCCGATCCCCTGGTCGGAGTTCGAGCGCCGCCTCTCCAGCGGCAAGCGCGCCGACGGCACGGTCGTCCGGGGCGACGGCGGCGACAGTCCGGCCTGGTCGCACAAGCGCCCCGCCTACGTGGCAGGGGACGACGTCCGGCCGCCGGCTCATCCGGTGCCCTACGCCGAGCTGCACGCCCACTCCCACTTCAGCTTCCTCGACGGGGCGAGCAAGCCGGAGCAGCTGGTCGAGGAGGCGGTCCGGCTCGGCATCGACACTCTCGCGCTCACCGACCACGACGGCCTCTACGGCATCGTGAGGATGGCCGAGGCCGCGCAGGGGCACGCCGTCCGCACGGCCTTCGGAGCCGAGCTCTCGATCGGGCTCACCTCGCCTCAGAACGGGGTCGCCGATCCGGAGGGGACCCACCTGCTCGTCCTCGCGCGCCGCGAGGAGGGCTACCACCGCCTCGCCCGTGCGATCACCACTGCTCAGCTCGCCGGAGCCGAGAAGGGCAAGCCGAGCTACGACCTCGAGAAGCTCGCGCGCGCCGCCGACGGCCACTGGATCGTGCTGACGGGCTGCCGCAAGGGAGCGGTCCGTCAAGCGCTCGCCGCCGCAGGAGTGGCCGCGGCCGAGCAGGAGGTCCGCGAGCTCGTCCGGCTCTTCGGTCCCGCCAACGTCCTCGTGGAGCTGTACGACCACGGGGATCCCCTAGCCTCGCGCGCCAACGACCAGCTGGCGGCGATCGCCGAGAAGCTCCGGCTGCGGACGGTCGCCACCGGGAACGTGCACTACGCCCGGCCGGAGGAGCGCCCCCTCCAGACGGCCCTCGCCGCGGTCAGAGCACGCCGGAGCCTCGACGAGATGGACGGCTGGCTCCCCGCAGCGGGCGGCGCCCACCTGCGCTCCGGCGCCGAGATGGCCGAGCGCTTCGGCCGCTACCCCGGCTCCGTGGAGAACACGGTACGCGTCGCCGACGAGATCGCCTTCGAGCTCGGCCGAGTCCGGCCCCGGCTGCCGCGCCAGGAGGTCCCCGAGGGGCACACCCCGATGAGCTGGCTGCGCGAGCTCGTGCGCGAGGCCGTGCCGGCCAAGTACCCCCGCGCCGACGCCGACGTCCTCGCGCGCCTCGAGAAGGAGCTCGCGGTGATCGAGCAGAAGGACTTCCCGGGCTACTTCCTGATCGTCCACGACATCGTCCACTACGCCAAGCGGAACGGCATCCTCTGCCAGGGACGCGGCTCGGCCGCCAACTCGGCGGTCTGCTACGTCCTGGGCATCACGGCGGTCGACTCGATCTTCTACGACCTGCCGTTCGAGCGGTTCCTCTCCAGCATCCGCGACGAGGAGCCCGACATCGACGTCGACTTCGACTCGGAGCGACGCGAGGAGGTGATCCAGTACGTCTACCGGAAGTACGGACGTCTGAACGCGGCCCAGGTCGCCAACGTCATCACCTACCGGCCCAAGTTCGCCGTGCGCGACATGGCCAAGGCCCTCGGATACAGCGCCGGGCAGCAGGACGGCTGGTCGAAGCAGGTCGAGCGGTGGGGGTCCGTCACCGAGAGCACCGACCACGACATCCCCGAGGACGTGGTCGCCCTGACCACCCGAGTGCTGGGCACGCCCCGGCACCTGGGCATCCACTCCGGCGGCATGGTGCTGACAGACCGGCCCGTGGGCGAGGTCTGCCCGATCGAGCCCGCCCGGATGGAGGACCGCACCGTCCTGCAGTGGGACAAGGACGACTGCGCCTGGATGGGCCTGGTCAAGTTCGACCTCCTCGGGCTCGGGATGCTCGCTGCCCTGCAGTACACGTTCGACCTCGTCGCCGAGCACGTCGGCGAGCAGTGGGACCTCTCCACCCTCCCCCGGGAGGAGAAGGGCGTCTACGACCAGCTCTGCCGCGCCGATTCGATCGGGGTGTTCCAGGTCGAGAGCCGGGCGCAGATGGGCACCCTCCCCCGGCTGCAGCCGCGCCGCTTCTACGATCTGGTGATCGAGGTAGCGCTCATCCGCCCCGGCCCCATCCAGGGCGGTGCGGTCCACCCCTACATCCGCCGCAAGCTCGGCGAGGAGCCGGTGACGTACCAGCACCCCCTCCTCGTGACGCCGCTCAAGCGCACCCTCGGCGTGCCGCTCTTCCAGGAGCAGCTCATGCAGGTGGCCGTGGCCGTCGGCGACTGCAACGCGGAGGACGCCGACCTGCTGCGCCGGGCGATGGGGTCCAAGCGCGGGACCGAGAAGATCGAGACCCTCCGCGAGCGGCTCTACCAGGGGATGGCCCGCAACGGCATCACGGGCGAGGTCGCGGACGACATCTACCTCCGGATCCAGGCCTTCGCGAACTTCGGCTTCGCCGAGAGCCATGCGATCAGCTTCGCCCTGCTGGTCTACGCGAGCGCCTGGCTCCGCCTGCACTACCCCGCCGCGTTCACCGCCGCGCTGCTGAGGGCGCAGCCCATGGGCTTCTACGCCCCGCACACCCTGGTCGCCGATGCCCGGCGTCACGGAGTGGAGGTCGTCTCGCCCGACGTCAACCGCTCCCTGGCGCCTCCCGGGCTCGAGGCGAAGGAGGACGCCCCCGCACGCCGGAGGGGCGGCGCCGCCTACGGGAGCGACGACTGCCTCCGCGCCGATCAGCCGCCCACGGGACTGTTCGACCGCACGGAGCACTTCCACACGGACGACCACAGGCGCGACAGCGGCTTCCTGATCCGGCTCGGGCTGGCAGGGGTGAAGGGCATCGGCACCGCGCTCGCCGAGCACATCGTCGCCGAGCGCGAACGCGGCGGACCCTACGCGAGCATGGCCGACCTCTCGCGTCGGGTCGGCACGACCGCGGCTCAGCTGGAGGCCCTCGGCGCCGCGGGCGCCTTCGACTCGCTCGGTCTGCAGCGTCGGCAGGCGCTCTGGGAGGCCGGCACCGCCGCAGGCGACCGCGAGGAGTTCCTCGCCGGCTCCACGGTCGTCGTGCAGCCCCCGCTCCTGCCGATGCTCTCCCCTCAGGAGCGCGTGGTCTTCGACTTCTGGGCCACCGGCATCTCGCCCGACGACCATCCGCTGCGCCACCTCCGCGAGGGACTCGCTCGCCGCGGCGCCCGCTCCTCGGCCGATCTCCCCGCCATCCCCTCGGGGACCCGGATCGAGGTCGGCGGGGTCGTGATCCACCGCCAACGTCCCTCCACAGCCGGTGGAGTGACCTTCCTCAACCTCGAGGACGAGCACGGGATCCTCAACGTGATCTGCTCCGTCGGAGTATGGAACCGCTACCGCCGCGTGGCCCGCGAGGCACCCGCCCTGCTGGTCAGGGGGATCCTCGAGCGCTCCGACGAGGGGGTGACGAACCTCCTCGCCGACAGGTTCGAGACCCTCACGGTCGGCGCTCGCACCACCTCCCGCAACTTCCGATGACCCCTCAGCGGCACCGCCCGCTCGCCCCACGAGAAAGCGACACCATGACCACTCTCGACCACGCCGCTCCCGCTCCGCACCTCGATGCGCCGCTCCTGAACGACCGCGAGCTGCGCGAGCGCGTCTCCTCGCTGATCGGACCGGCCTACCGCCGGGCCCTGTGGCCGATCTTCCTCGACCGCGACGGCGTGCAGCTGCCGATCCTCTACCCGGTGGACGGGCTCCCCGTGCACCCCGACGAGGAGAAGACCGAGCGGATCGTCGCCACCCTCGCCAAGGCCGTGGCGCACCAGGACGTGGGCTCGCTCGCCTTCGCCCTGGAACGTCCCGGGCGCGCCTTCCTCGGCGAGACCGATCGGGTCCTCGCCCGTCACCTGGCGGCGGCGTGCCACAAGCGGGCCATCCCCCTCCGCGCGCTCCTGCTCGTCCACGACGAGGGAGTGCGGGTCGTGACGGCGACGGAGTACGCCGCGGTCGCGCTCTGAGCGCTCGGGCCCGAGGCGGCCGTTCAGGACAGCGGCGGCCGGCCACCTGAACAGCCGGCCGCCACGGAGCTCAGGCGCTCAGCGTCACCAGCAGCGAGGAGGCGCCGAGATCCACC
Source organism: Rathayibacter sp. AY1C1 (assembly GCF_002932105.1). Lineage (NCBI taxonomy): Bacteria > Bacillati > Actinomycetota > Actinomycetes > Micrococcales > Microbacteriaceae > Rathayibacter > Rathayibacter sp. AY1C1. The sequence continues at coordinate 99,366 of NZ_PSWH01000008.1, forward strand.
TCGGTGTCCCCGGGCTGCACCGCGTACTCCCCGACGCCGAGCAGCGTCTCCGCCACCTCCGGCAGGGCGATGCGGGCGGCGGACTCGCCGACGTTGATCGCCACGGTCACCCGACCGCGGCCGAGAGTCAGCCAGCGGGCATCCTCGTCGAACTCCACGCGGAGCGAACCGAAGCGCGGGTCCGTCAGCTCGGGGTAGCGGCGGCGGATCGCCGCCAGCTCGCGGTACACCTCGAGGGTGCGGGCGTGACGCCCCTCCCCGACCTCGGACCAGTCGAGCCGCGAGCGCAGGAACGTCTCCGGGTCCTGCGGATCGGGCACGACCTCCGGGTCCCAGCCCATCTTCGCGAACTCCTCGATGCGGCCCTTCGCCGTCGCCTCGCCCAGATCCTTCTCCGGGTGCGAGGTGAAGAACTGCCACGGGGTCGACGCCGCCCACTCCTCGCCCATGAACAGCATGGGAGTGAAAGGGCCCAGCAGCGTCAGAGCCGCGGCGATCGCGAGGCGCCCCTCGTCGAGGGTCGCCGTCAGACGGTCGCCGACCGCCCGGTTGCCGATCTGGTCGTGGTTCTGGCTGCAGACCACCAGGCGCCAGGTCGGCATGTGCTCGGTGTCCACCGGACGGCCGTGGTGGCGGGCGCGGAAAGTCGAGAGGGTGCCGTCGTGGAAGAAGCCCCGCGTCAGCACCTTCGCGAGGGCGCCGAGCGGCGCGAAGTCCTCGTAGTAGCCCGTGGTCTCCCCGGTCAGCGCGACGTGGACCGCGTGGTGGAAGTCGTCGCTCCACTGCGCGTCGAGCCCGTAGCCGTGCGCCTCCCGCGGAGTGATCAGCGTCGGGTCGTTGAGGTCGGACTCGGCGATCAGCGTCAGAGGGCGCCCGACGTGGGCCGACAGCACGGCCACCTCGCTCGCCATCTCCTCGAGCACGTGCACGGCCCGCTCGTCCGAGAGGGCGTGCACCGCGTCCAGGCGCAGGGCGTCGACGTGGTAGTCGCGCAGCCACATCAGAGCGTTGTCGATGATGTACCCGCGGACGGTGTCCGAACCCTCGCCGTCCAGGTTGATCGAGCTGCCCCAGGTGTTGGCCTTCTCGTTCTTGAGGTACGGGCCGAACTCCGGCAGGTAGTTGCCGCTCGGGCCGAGGTGGTTGTAGACGACGTCCTGGACCACGCCGAGGCCGGCACGGTGGGCGGCGTCCACGAAGCGCTGGTACGCCTCGGGTCCGCCGTACGGCTCGTGCACGGCGTACCAGAGGACGCCGTCGTAGCCCCAGTTGTGCGTTCCGTTCACCGCGTTGACCGGCAGCAGCTCGATGAAGTCCACGCCGATCGAGCGCAGGTGCTCGAAGCGCTCCGCCGCCGCGTCCAGGGTGCCCTCGGGTGTGAACGTGCCGAGGTGCAGCTCGTAGATGACGGCGCCGGCGAGCTCGCGCCCGGTCCAGGCGGAGTCGCCCCACTCGTGCGCCGAGGGGTCGAACGTGCGCGAGAGCTCGTGCACGCCCTTCGGCTGGCGGCGCGAGCGGGGATCCGGCAGCGGACCACTGCCGTCCACCCGGTACCCGTAGTCGACCCCGCCGGTGGCCGGGGCCGACGCGGGCGCCCGCCACCATCCGTCGTCTCCGTGGCGGGTCATCGTCAGCGACGAGTCGTCGCCGAGAAGGAGCTCGACCGTCGAGGCCTCGGGGGCCCAGACGTCGAACCGCTCGGGCCCGGTCGTCGGGAGTGCGTAGCGGTAGGGAGTCGTGCTGATCACTGCTGTCTCCAGGAGGGGTCGGATCGGTCTGCGGTGCGGTGCGGAACCGGTCAGGAGACCGGGGCGAGCAGTGCCACGGGGTAGTCGGCGAGGATCTCGGCGACCGGAGTCACTCCTCCCGCGAAGGTGCGGCCGGTGAGGACGTCCTCCATCGGGTGCCCGGGCAGGACCACGACCGTGCCGTTCCACCCGCCCGAAGCGGCGAGGCCCTCGGGGAGCCGGGTCGCGACGGTCAGCGCGCCGCCGCGGTCGAAGGCGATCGCGTGCTCGGCGGCGGGCCCGATCGCAGGGACGGCGGCGTAGCGGGTGAACAGCTCGGGGCGGTCGCGGCGGAGCCGGAGGGCGCGCGAGGTGACGAGGAGCTTCGCGGCTCCCTCGGCGTCGATCGCGGGCTTCCAGCCGCCGTCGATCCGCTCCAGCAGCGCTCGACGCTGCCCGAAGTCGACCTCGCGGCGGTTGTCCGGGTCGACGAGGGAGGTCTCCCAGAGCTCGCTGCCCTGGTAGACGTCCGGGATGCCCGGGGCGGTGATCTGCACGAGCTTCGCGGCGAGACCGTTCGACCAGCCGGCAACCGACACCCGCTCGACGGTCTGCTCGACCAGCCGGCGGACGGCGGGCTCGTCGAACGCCGCGTCGATCGCCGCGTGCATCCGCTTCTCGAACTGCTCGTCAGGAGCGGTCCAGTGCGTCGAGTCGTCGGCCTCGCGCGACGCCTTCTCGGCGTAGGCGTGCAGGCGCTCGCGGCTCGCGGGCCAGGTCCCCACGACGGCCTCCCAGAGCAGGTGCTCGATCGGGCCGTCGCCGAAGCCGACGAGGGCGTGGAGCTCGCGGAGCGTCGCCGCCCACGCCTCCGGGTCCTCGGCCAGTGCGGTGATGCGGGCACGGGTGTCCTCGCCGCGCTTCGTGTCGTGGGTCGAAAGCGTGGTGAGCGAGGCGGGGAACGAGGCCTGGCGCACGGCCTGGCGGCGGTGGAACTCGACCAGGTCGATCGCGAACTCGTCCGGGTCCGCTCCGACCTCGTTCAGCGAGGTGAGGCGGCTGAAGCGGTAGAACGCCGTGTCCTCGACGCCCTTCGCCATCACCATGCCGGAGGTCTGCTGGAAGCGCACGGACACCGGAGTGCCGGTCTCGCCGAGCGCCGCGGCGACCTCGTCGATGGTCGCGCGGATCTCGGGACGGCGGCGCACGGCGTCGACGCGGGCGTGCTCGAGGTGCTCCGCTCCGTAGGGGAGGTAGCTGCGGTAGACCGGGTAGGTCGCCAGGAGCTCCGCCAGCGCGTCGTCCGCTCCCTCGATACCGGGGATCAGGCGGGCCAGCCGCAGGACCTCGGAGCGGAGGATGCCGTCGGCGATGCCGCGCTTGGTGTCGTGGATGAGGTCGGCCCACTGCAGCGGGGAGCCCTTCCCCGTGAGCTCGGCGTCGAGGCCCTCCAACACGGGGCGGGCGTCGGGGTCGACCAGGATGCGGTCGACGTCGGCCAGGGCGTCGTAGCCCGTGGTGCCGACGGTCGCCCAGTGCGGCGGGAGCTCCTCGTCGCCCTCGAGGATCTTCTCGACCCAGACCGGGGCGCCGCCGATCGCGCGGGCCAGGTCGTCGAGGTATCCGCCCGGGTCGGCCAGGCCGTCCGGGTGGTCGACGCGCAGGCCGTCAGCGAGCCCCTCGGTGAACCAGCGGACGATCTCGGCGTGCGAGGCGTCGAACACCTCGGGCCGCTCGACCGTGATGGCGGCGAGGGTGTTCACCGCGAAGAAGCGGCGGTAGTTCAGCTCGGCGTCGGCGCGGCGCCAGTTCACGAGCTCGTAGCTCTGGCGCGCGTGCACCGTGCGGCCGGAGTCGCCGGGCTCGGCGGTGCCGGGCGCGATCGGCAGGCGGTTCTCGTAGTAGTGCAGCTCGTCGCCGACGACCTCGAGCGCGTCGAGTTCGCTGTCGCTGTCGCCCTCGCTCGCACCGTCGCCGAGGATCGGCACGCGCAGCTTCCCGCCCCCCGCCTCCCAGTCGATGTCGAAGGCGGTGGCGTAGCGGGAGGACTTCCCGTTCCTCAGCAGGTCCCACCACCACGAGTTCTCGCTCGGGGTCGCGACGCCCATGTGGTTGGGGACGATGTCGATGAGGACGCCGAGGCCCTCCGCCCGCGCCGCGGCCGAGGCGTTCGCCAGGCCGGCCGCGCCACCGCGGTCGGGATCGACCTCGGTGTGGTCCACCACGTCGTAGCCGTGGTCCGAGCCGGGCTCGGCCTTCAGCAGCGGCGAGAAGTACAGCCAGTCCGCTCCGAGCGCGCGCACGTAGTCGGCGACCCGGGCGGCGTCGTCGAGGTCGAACGCCGACCGGATCTGGAGGCGGTAGGTGGAGGCGGGCAGACGCACGTCAGGCTCCTGTCGAGGGTGCGGTCGCGGAGTCGGTCGACTCGGCGTGGGGGCTGGTGGGTCCCGTCGAGGAGACGATCGGGATGGCCGAGGTGGCGGCCAGGGACGCGAGCGAAGCGGCGACCGAGTGGTCGACCTCGGGCTCGGGCGTGCTGTGCTCCTGGAGGATGACGAGCGACTTCGCCTGGACGGTGAGCATCGCCCCCGCCGGACGCGGGATCGAGTCCGCCTCGGCGCCGGCGGTGTCGACGAGGACGCTCCACTCGAGCGCGTACTCGTCGCTCGGGATCGCGAACTCGACGTCGACGTCGTCGGCGTTGAAGTACAGGAGGAAGCTGTCGTCGGTGACGGGGCGCCCGCGCTGGTCGCGCTCGCGGATCCCGTTGCCGTTGAGGTAGATGCCCACCGATCGGCCGAGACCGGAGTCCCAGTCGGACGGGGACATCTCGGTGCCGGCAGCGGTGAACCAGACGATGTCGGGCAGGGGCTCGCCGTCGCCGCGCAGGACGGGGCGGCCGTCGAAGAAGCGCATGCGTCGGAAGGTCGGATGCTCGGCGCGCAGGCGGATGAGCGCCGCGGTGAACTCGAGCAGCGGCCGGTCGGCGTGCGCCCAGTCGATCCAGGTCAGCTCGCTGTCCTGGGCGTAGGTGTTGTTGTTGCCGTTCTGGGTCCGGCCCAGCTCGTCGCCGTGGAGGATCATCGGGACGCCCTGGGAGATCAGCATCGTCGCGAGGAAGTTCCGCTGCTGGCGTGCCCGGAGCGCGAGCACCCGCGGGTCGTCCGTGGGCCCCTCCACGCCGTGGTTCCAGGAGCGGTTGTGCGACTCCCCGTCGTTGCCGTCCTCGCCGTTGGCGTCGTTGTGCTTCTCGTTGTACGAGACCAGGTCCCGGAGGGTGAAGCCGTCGTGCGCCGTGACGAAGTTGATCGAGGCGACCGGGTAGCGGCCCGAGTGCGCGTAGAGGTCGGCCGAGCCGGTGAGGCGCGAGGCGAACTCCCCCAGCGTCGACGGCTCGCCGCGCCAGAAGTCGCGGACCGTGTCGCGGTACTTGCCGTTCCACTCCGTCCACTGGGGCGGGAAGTTTCCCACCTGGTAGCCGCCGGGCCCGACGTCCCACGGCTCGGCGATCAGCTTCACCTGCGAGACCACCGGGTCCTGCTGGACGAGCTCGAAGAAGGTGGAGAGCCGGTCGACGTCGTAGAACTCGCGTGCCAGCGCCGAGGCGAGGTCGAAGCGGAAGCCGTCGACGCGCATCTCCGTCACCCAGTAGCGCAGCGAGTCCATGATCAGCTGGAGCGAGTGCGGGTGTCGCACGTTCAGGGTGTTCCCGGTGCCGGTGTAGTCCATGTAGTAGCGCTTGTCGTCGTCGACGAGGCGGTAGTACGCCTCGTTGTCGATGCCGCGGAACGACAGGGTGGGGCCGAGGTGGTTGCCCTCCGCCGTGTGGTTGTAGACCACGTCGAGGATGACCTCGATGCCGGCCGCGTGGAGCGCCTTCACCATGCTCTTGAACTCCTGGACCTGCTGGCCCTGGTCGCCCGTGGAGGAGTAGGTGTTCTGCGGTGCGAAGAAGCCGATCGTGTTGTAGCCCCAGTAGTTCGAGAGGCCCTTGTCCATCAGCGTCGAATCGTTCACGAACTGGTGCACGGGCATGAGCTCGATCGCCGAGACGCCCAGGTGCTTGAGGTGGTCGATCACCGCGGGGTGGGCGACTCCGGCGTAGGTGCCGCGGAGCTCCTCCGGCACGTCGGGATGCGTCTTGGTGAGCCCCTTCACGTGCGCCTCGTAGATCACGGTGCTGTCGTAGGAGGTGCGCGGGCGGCGGTCACCGGCCCAGTCGAAGAAGGGGTTGATGACGACGCCCATCATCATGTGCGGCGCCGAGTCCTCGTCGTTCGTCGAGTCCGGGTCGCCGAAGGTGTACGAGAAGAGGGACTGGTCCCAGTCGATCTCCCCCGAGATCGCCTTCGCGTAGGGGTCCAGCAGCAGCTTGTTCGGGTTGCAGCGGTGGCCGGCATCGGGGTCGTACGGTCCGTGGATGCGGAAGCCGTAGCGCTGGCCCGGCTGGACCTGCGGAAGGTAGCAGTGCCAGACGTAGGCGTCCGACTCCTGGATCTCGACGCGCGTCTCGGTGCCGTCCTCCTCGAAGAGGCACAGCTCGACGCGCTCGGCGATCTCACTGAACAGGGCGAAGTTCGTGCCGCTTCCGTCGAACGTCGCGCCCAACGGGTAGGCGGTTCCGGGCCAGGTCTCCACGAGACTCCTCAGGGGATTGTTCTCGGGCAGTCCGGGAGACGCCGATGTGCGGTCTGCGGATGCCCGACGTCGGGGGTGATGGTCCGTCACTTCCGCGACGGACCGACTGCTCAGCTTAGCGAGCGTGTCTCGAGCATTCCCCTGACGGTCAGCGCTCATCGCGCGGTCCTCCTCCGGTGGTCACGACCGGCGGCCGGAACCGCCGTCCGGTTCGTCCTGCGGGCGCGTGAGCGGGCAGGTCGTTCCGGTGGGTCACGCTCGAACAGTACGGTCGCGCCCGGTCCGCCGGGGAGGGCTGGCGCCGCGCCGGGTGCATCGGCTAGAACGCGCCGGAGGGGCTGTCCGGCCCACGCGGAGGGGCCGGCCGGGCTGGGCGGGAGCAGCGATCGGCCCCGTCGTCAGGGCCACGTCACCACGGACCGGGGCGCCGCACCGCGATCAGTGCGAGCCGAGCCTGCGCCGCAGGAGGTCGATCCGCGCCTGCAGCTGGGTCACGCTCGCCTGCGCCACCGCGGGTCCGCCGCAGAGCCGGCGCAGCTCGGTGTGCACCTGGCCGTGCGACTCGCCCGTCCCCCGTGCCCACAGGCCGACCAGGGAGTTGAGCAGGCTGCGCTGCTCCTTGAGCGTGCGGTAGAGCGGCGCCGGGATCTCGCTCGCCGGCTCGGCCGGGGCCGCCGCGCCCGCGCGGCTGCCGGCGCGCTTGGCCTGCCGCTGCTGCCGGTGCTGGAGCAGCTCCCGCACCTGGTCGGGCTCCAGGAGCCCCGGCAGTCCGATGAAGTCGAGCTCCTCCTCGCTCTCGACCTCGACCTCCATCCCGAACTCGGCGCCCTCGTAGACGACGCGGTCGAAGGTGGCGGCCGAGCCGATCGACTCGAAGCGGCCCTCCTCCAGGAGATCCGAGGACGCCTTCTCGCTGCGCTCGGCGTCGGCCATCAGATCGGCCTCGGGGTACTCCTCGTCGTCGGAGGTCCTGCGGTCGAGCGCGTGATCGCGCTGCAGCTCCATCGAGCCCGCCAGCGCGAGCAGGCCGGGCACGTTCGGGAGGAACACCGAGGCGGTCTCGCCGCGGCGCCGCGCGCGCACGAAGCGGCCGATCGCCTGGGCGAAGAACAGAGGAGTCGACGCCGATGTCGCGTACACGCCGACGGCGAGCCTCGGCACGTCGACGCCCTCGGAGACCATGCGGACCGCGACCATCCAGCGACTGGTGTCCTTCGCGAACTCCTCGATCCGGTCGCTCGCCTCCTTCTCGTCGGAGAGCACGACGGTGACGGTCTCGCCGCTGATCTCGCGGAGCATGGCGGCGTAGGCGCGCGCGGTGTAGTGGTCGGTCGCGATGACCAGGCCGCCGGCGTCGGGCACGGCGCGCCGCACCTCGGTGAGGCGGGTGTTGGCGGCGCGGAGGACCGAGGGGATCCAGTCGCCCTTCGGGTCCAGCGCGGTCCGCCAGGCCTGCGAGGTGATGTCCTTGGTGTTGCCCTCGCCGAGCCGCGCCTCCATCTCGTCGCCGGCCTTCGACTTCCAGCGCATCTGCCCGGCGTAGACCATGAACAGCACCGGCCGGACGACGCCGTCCGCGAGCGCGCGGCCGTAGCCGTAGGCGTAGTCGGTGAGCGAGGTGCGGATGCCCTCCTCGTCCGGCAGGTAGCTGACGAACGGGATCGCCGCCGTGTCCGAGCGGAACGGCGTCCCGGTCAGCGAGAGCCGGCGGACGGCGGGCTCGAAGGCCTCGCGCACCGCGTCGCCCCAGCTGAGGGCGTCGCCGGCGTGGTGCACCTCGTCGAGGATGACGAGGGTGCGGCCGGACAGGGTGAGCTCGCGGTGGAGCTCGGCGCGGACGGCGACCTGCGCGTAGGTGACGGCGACGCCGTGGTAGTGGCGGGCGTGGCGGCCCATGCGGTTGGTGAAGGTCGGGTCCAGGCGGATGCCGACGCGGTGCGCGGCCTCGGCCCACTGGCGCTTGAGGTGCTCCGTCGGTGCGACCACGGTGATCCGGTCGACCGTGCGGTTGTGCAGCAGCTCGGCGGCCAGCCGCAGCGCGAAGGTGGTCTTGCCCGCGCCCGGGGTCGCGGCGGCCAGGAAGTCGCGCGGCTCGTGCTGGAAGTAGGCCTCGAGCGCCTCCGCCTGCCAGGCGCGGAGCTTGTTCGCGGTACCCCACGGTGCCCTGCCCGGGAAGGACGGGGACAGGTGCTCAGCGGCGGAGGTGCCGACCTGATGACCGAAGCTCGAGGGACTGTTCACGTGGACCGAATCTAGCCGACGCCTCCGACAGCGGCTCGGTCTCCGCGGCCCGCCGGGAGGCGCACGGCGTGTCGCGCCGTGCCACCGACGGCCGGGTGCGGAGCATGATGGAGGGATGGTCGAGCAGCGTCATCCGTGGTCCCGCTACGTCGCCCTGGGCGACTCCTTCACCGAGGGGATCGGCGATCCGGAGCCCGGCAGCCCCGGCGGGCACCGCGGCTGGGCGGACCGCGTGGCGGAGGTCCTGGGCAGCCAGAACGAGGACTTCGCCTACGCCAACCTGGCGGTGCGCGGCCGCCTCCTGCAGCAGATCGTCGACGAGCAGGTCGAGCCCGCCCTGGAGCTGCGCCCCGATCTCATCACCATCTCCGCGGGCGGGAACGACGTCATCCGCCCGGGGACCGACCCCGACGACATCGCGTCCCGCTTCGAGTCGGGCCTCGCCCGGCTCCGCTCCGACGGGGCGACCGTCGTCCTCTTCACCGGAGTGGACGTGGGCTTCTCCCCCGTGTTCGGGCGGATCCGCGGGAAGGTCGCGATCTACAACGAGAACCTGCGGGCGCTGGCCAAGCGGTACGACTGCATCGTCGCCGACCAGTGGTCCCTCCAGGAGATCCAGGACGTGCGGATGTGGGCGCCGGACCGCCTGCACCTCAACCCGCACGGCCACCACGAGGTCGCGCGCATGGTCCTCGAGTCGCTGAACGTCGAGAACGACCTGCGCCCCCTCGCCCCGGAGCCGCTGCACGCCCGCACCTGGCGTGCCGCCCGCACGGAGGACATCCAGTGGGCGCGGGAGTACCTCGTGCCGTGGGTGCTGCGCCGAGTCCGCCACCAGTCCTCCGGCGACTTCATCACCGCCAAGCGGCCCTCCGCCGAGCGCTGGAGCACCGATCCCGGGGCCTCGGAGCCGGGCTCGGTCGTGCCGGGTAACGCGACGCCGGAGGAGGTCGCCGAGGACATCGCGACCGCCGGCGTGCGGATCGTCGGCGACCGGGCCGCGGATCCCCTGGCCTGATCCGCTCCCGGGAGGCGGCGGCTCGCCCCGCGCTCAGCCGAACAGCTCGGCCGGGTGGCCGAGGCGCCAGGCGAAGCCCGGGTCCTCGATCGACCCGTCGGCGACGAGGGGAAGCTCGTACGGGGTGCCGTTGACGTCGACGGTCGCGGTCCCCACGCGCTCGCCGTCGGCGACGGTCTCGAGCGGATCGAGGGCGACCGTGGTCGTCGTCGAGACCGCGCCCCACACCAGCACGGACCGCGCCTCCGCGGTCTCGGCCGTCGCCGTCTCCCCCCAGGCGCTCGTGAGGGTGCCGTAGTCCTGGCCCTCGACGGTCAGCGGGACGGTCCGGAAGCCCGCCTCGACGGTCGGGACGAGGGTCAGCACGTCCGCGGCGAGCTGCGGGTGCGTACGCGCGCCCACCACCACGCCGACCAGGGTGACCGGCCGGCCCTCGACGGTCGAGTCGAGCGAGAACAGCAGGCACGACCCCGCCTCGTCGGTCGTCCCCGTCTTGATCCCGTCCACTCCCGAGCGGCCGAGGAGCGAGTTGGTGTTGTCGACCTCGCCGACCCCCGGGATGACCGCGGTCGGCATCGCGACGATCGGAGCGAGCACCGGGTCCGCGATCAGCAGCTCGCCCAGGCGCACCATCTCGGCCGTCGTGCTGACCGTCGCCGGCGAGAGCCCGCTGGTGTCGGCGAGGGAGGTCCGCTCGAGCCCCTGCCCGTCGAGCCAGCCGCGCGCCGCGGCGAGGAAGGCGTCCTCCGAGCCGTACGCCCAGATCGCGAGGGACTTCGCGTAGTTGTTCGCGGACGGGAGCATCATGGCGGTCAGCGCCTCCCGCTCGGTCAGCTGCAGACCCGCGGTGACCGGAGCGTTCGAGCCGTTCTCGGCCAGGGTGTCGTTGTAGTACTGCACGTCCGCGCTCGTGAAGGTGATGGTCTCCCCGTCCGTCCCCTCTGCGATCGGCTTCGCCGCGAGGACGACGAGAGCGGTGACGACCTTGGCGATGCTCCCCGTCGGCACGGTTCCGGTGGAGCCGTAGCGGGCGAGCAGCCCGTCCTCCTCCGTCCCGTCGATGCCCACGGCCGCCACGGCGCCGGAGCCGTAGGCCGGCCAGGCCAGAGCGGGCGCGTCGACGGTGCTCGAGACGGGGTCCACCGCGACGGCGCTCGCCGTCGGCAGCTCCGCGGTCGCCGCGTTGGTCGCGTAGGCACCGCCTCCACCGACCAGCACGGTCGCGGCGACGAGACCGGCGACGACTGCCCCGCGCCGTCGACGCGGTCGCGGCTCCGGCGCGGCGGGCTCCCCGAACAGGTCGAGGGCGTCGTCGGATCGGGTCGGGGAGGTCACCCCGTCATCGTACGGGCGGGCCTCTCCCCCGTCCCGGACGCCGCCCCGTCGTCGGACGCGGCGGGTGACGCGCGGCACCGACCCCGATCCAGCGGCGGGAGCGTCAGCAGCAGGTCACCGCGGGGCCGCCGAGCGCCGGAGCCGGGCGGTCAACGCCCGCGGGTCAGCGCCCACAGTGCGACGGCGCTCGCCGAGGCCACGTTGAGCGAGTCGACGCCGTGCAGCATCGGGATGGTGACGACGGTGTCCGATGCGTCCAGCGCCGCGCGGCTGAGGCCGTCCCCCTCGGCGCCCAGGACGATCGCGACGCGCTCGGGGCGAGCCGCCGCGTACTCGTCGAGCGGCACCGCGTCCGGAGCGAGCGCCAGCGCGGCGACCGAGAACCCGGCCTCCTCCAGAGCGCGGCGAGCCGGTGCCCACTCAGGGGTGCGCGTCCACGGCACCTGCAGGACCGTGCCCATGCTCACCCGGACGCTGCGACGGTACAGGGGGTCCGCGCAGCGCGGCGTCACGAGGACCGCGTCCGCGCCCATGCCGGCCGCGGCGCGGAAGACGGCGCCGACGTTGGTGTGGTCGACCAGGTCCTCCAGGATCACGACGAGGCGCGCGCCCTCCAGCAGCTCGGCCATCGGCCGCAGCGGCGGACGGTGCATCGAGGCGAGCGCTCCGCGGTGGAGGTGGAACCCGGTCAGCTCCTCGATCAGCGGATCCGGCGCCACGAAGACCGGCACCTCGGAATGACGCTCGAGCACCCCGGCCGCGTCCGGCAGCCGCTTCTCCTGCACCAGGACCGAGCGGGGACGGTGCCCGGCGTCTAGCGCCCGCTCGATCACCTTGGCCGACTCGGCGATGTACAGACCGCCCTCCGGCTCCAGCACCCGCCGCAGCGCCACGTCGGTGAGGCGGTGGTAGTCGGCGAGGAGCGGGTGGTCGAGGTCGGTGATGTGCACGATCGGCATCCCGGCAATCTAGGGCACGGCGCGGACTAAACTCGTCCAGGGGCCGCTCGAACGGCCCTCGAAGGAGGCGCGGATGGAGTCGAGTCCGACACCGGTCGCCGAGGGCCCCGAGGCGCTCGCGGTCGAGCAGGCCGTCGAACTCCTCAGCGGGCGCCGCATCGCCGCCGTCACCGGCGCGGGCATGAGCACCGACTCGGGCATCCCCGACTACCGCGGAGCCGGGGCACCGGTGCGCAGCCCGATGACCTACTCCCAGTTCGTCGCCGATCCCGACTACCGCCGCCGGTACTGGGCCGGCAGCCAGCTCGGCTGGCGCCGCTTCACCAGCACGCGCCCCAACGACGGCCACCGGGCCCTGGCCCGGCTCGAGGAGCGCGGCCTGCTCACGGGCGTCGTCACGCAGAACGTCGACGGCCTGCACGTCCGAGCCGGTTCGCGCCGCGTGGTGGATCTGCACGGCTCGGCGGACCGTGTGCGCTGCATGACCTGCGGCCAGTACTTCGCCCGCGACGCGGTGGCCGAGCGGATCGAGGCGCTCAACCCCTGGCTCGACGACCCCGACGTCTCCTCCCTCAACCCCGACGGCGACGCCGAGGTCCACGACGTCTCGGCGATGACCGTCCCCGAGTGCACGGTCTGCGGCGGGATCCTGAAGCCGGACATCGTCTTCTTCGGCGAGTTCATCCCGACCGAGCGGTTCGAGGAGGCGCGCGCCATCGTCGCGGGCGCCGACGCCCTGCTCGTCGCCGGCTCGTCGCTCGTGGTCAACTCCGGCATCCGCTTCCTCGAGATCGCCCGTCGCGCCCGGATGCCGATCGTGATCGTCAACCGCGGCACCACCAAGGGCGACTCGCGCGCGAGCATCAAGATCGACGGCGGCACCAGCGAGGTGCTCCGCGAGCTCGCCGAGCGCCTGCCCGCGCGCCGCACCGCCGCCCTCTGAGCTCCCGCCCGCTCCGCACCCGACCTCCCGAGAGGCCCCTGTGACCCAGCTCACCCTCGTCCGCCACGGCCAGACCGACTGGAACGCCGCCCGGCGCATCCAGGGCAGGAGCGACATCCCGCTCAACGCGACCGGGCGCGCCCAGGCGCGGGCGGCGGCGCGGCTGCTCGCCGACCGGCGCTTCGACGCGGTGGTCGCCAGTCCGCTGCAGCGCGCCTTCGACACCGGAGCGATCATCGCGCGCGGTCTCGGCCTCGACGAGCCGCTGGCGGTGCCGGGCCTGGCCGAGCGCGCCTACGGCGAGGCGGAGGGGATGACCGGTCCCGAGCTCGCCGAGCGCTTCCCCGGAGGCATCGAGCGCGCGCCGATCCCCGGCTGCGAGACCCGCGCCGAGGTCGTCGAGCGGGCGACCGCCGCGCTGCTCGAGGTGGCCGAGCGCTTCCCCGACGCGTCCGTCGTCGTCGCCACGCACGGTGCGGTCATCGGCAGCCTGATCCGCGCGCTCAGCAGCGAGGACCTCCCCGTGCACGGCGTCTCGGTCGGCAACGGCTCCCGGCACGACTTCGCGATCGTCGACGGGGCACTGCGCATCGTCGGCGTCGACGACTCCGGCGACGTGGTCGTGGCGGACGTCGACCTCGACGACGTGCTCAGCCCGGCCCCGGGAGCCTGACGGCCCGCCTCCCGGAGGCGGTCCGATCGCCGGACCGCGTCAGCGCCGGCCGAGGTCCTGCAGGAGCCCGAAGAGCACCCGGGCGGAGTCGCGCCAGGAGAAGGCCGCGGCCCGCTCCCTCGCCCGGGCCGAGTGCGTCCGCCACACGGCGCCGTCCTCGAGCGACCGCACACCGTCCGCGATGCCCTTCGCGCTCGACGGGTCGACGTACACGGCGGCGTCCTGGGCGATCTCGCGGAAGATCGGGATGTCGCTCACCACGACCGGCGTCCCGAGCGCCATCGCCTCGACCAGCGGGATCCCGAAGCCCTCGTCCCTGCTCGCCGTCACGAGAGCGGTCGCCCGCGCGAGCACCGCGCGGTACTCCGCGTCCGGCGCCCCCTGGTGGAACACCAGCTTCGCGGTCGGCGCCAGGGCCCGGAGCGTCTCGACGGTCTCGTCGCTCGCCCGACTCATCAGGTGCAGCTCGTAGTCGGGCAGCAGCCGCATCGCGCGCGCGAGCGTCTCGACGTTCTTGTAGGGCATGAACGAGCCCATGTAGACGAGCGAGCGCGCGGCCGACCGGTCGGGCAGCGATCCCGCCAGAGCGGCGCTCGCCTCGTCGGGCTCGGTCGCCGCGTTCGGGACGACGACCACCGGCCGGGTGGTGAGGCGGTGGGAGCGGATCAAGTGGCGGGTCGTCTCCGAAACGGTGACGACCGCGTCGGCGCGCTGGAGGAGCCTCCGCTGCGGCCACCAGGCGAGGTGGTAGAGCCGCCAGAGCGCGCGCACGGGAGCGGCCAGGTCGCGCGGCGGAGTGCGGTGGCGGTAGTAGATGAGGTCGTGCACGGTCAGGACGAGCCGGTAGCGGCGGCCGAGCGAGCCCATGGTCTGCATCGGCGAGAAGACCACGTCGGGCCGCAGCCGGTTCACCAGCAGCGCGACGAACGGCTCGAACGGGCTGGTCGGCCCGGTCACGCGCTCCCACGGGAGCGACGGGAGCATCGCGAGCTGGCGGCGGTCGCTGATCAGCATGGTCACGTCGTGCAGCTTCGCGAGCTCGCGGACGAGCTCCGCGGTGTAGCGGCTGATCCCGTCGTGCCGCTCGAGCCGGGTGTACCGGCAGTCGACGACGATCCTCATCGGTCGATCCCCTCCTCGAGGGCCGTCCGCAGCACGGCGGCGGCCTCGTCCGGCGTCTCGTAGTGGATCAGGTGGCCGACTCCGTCGATGACGTGCAGGCGGGCGTGCGGCAGCCTCTCGAGCAGGCGGTACTGCGCCGGGAGCGGAGTGATGTCGTCCTGCGCCGCGGCGATCAGCTGGGTCGGCACGCCGATCCGGGAGGCGTACTCGCCGACGTCGTGCGAGACGGAGGCGCGGAACGCCTCGAGGACCGTGTCGCGGGAGGCGAAGGCGCTGAAGTAGCGGTCGTGCTGGTCGTGCACGAAGCGTCGCAGCGCCGGCTCCTTCGTCTTCACCATCGCCAGGCTCATCACCCGCACGATCAACGGGTCGCTGAGCAGGCGGCGTCCGAGGGGCCCCGGCAGGAGCGCGCCGAGCCGGTAGTAGAGGACGGCGAGCCTGGTCAGGACGCCGCGGGGACCCTGCAGGGCGGGCGCGCCGATCGGGTTGACCAGCACCAGGAGCGGAGCGGGCAGCCCGTCCGCGACGGCCGCGGCCGCGACTATCGAGCCGAAGGAGTGGCCGAGGACGGCCGCCTCACCGCGGAGCCCCAGCGCGTCGAGGAAGGAGCCGAGCCAGGAGGCGTAGCCGTCCACGTCGTGCGGCAGGCGCGTCATGGGGGTCGAGGCGCCGAAGCCGGGCAGGTCGGGAGCGACGACCCGCACGTCCGCTCCCCCGGCGAGCAGACGGGCGACGACGGGCTCGAGGCCGTGGTGCTCGCCGCGGAACCCGTGCACCAGCACGAGGACGCTCGAGGCGTCCGGAGCGCCGTAGGTCCAGTAGGCGGTGCGGGATCCGGCGACGTCCACCGCGGCCTCGCGGACGGGGACACGGCCGAGATCGGAGGCGTAGGGGGAGGGAGTGGTCATCGCGTTCCTTATCGTAGGGAAAGCCCGTCGAAGATCTGGCCGCAACGCCTTGCGTGGCCTCGATCCGAGCCGGGAGCATGATCACGCGCTCGCAACACGGCGCACCGCCCACCCGTCTCGCGAGACGGTCATCCGCTCAGGCAGCAGCAGAAGGAGCACCGTGAGCTTCACGTCGCCGATCCAACTCCCCGGACTCGCCCTCGACCCCCAGTGGTACCGCCGGGCGGTGTTCTACGAGGTGATGATCCGGTCGTACTACGACTCCAACGGCGACGGCGCCGGCGACATCAACGGGCTCGCCTCCAAGCTCGACTACCTGCAGTGGCTCGGGATCGACGCCCTCTGGCTCCCGCCGTTCTACATGTCGCCTCTGCGCGACGGCGGCTACGACGTCTCCGACTTCAAGGCGATCCTCCCCGAGTTCGGCACGATGGAGGACTTCCGCGACCTCGTCCGGAAGGCCCACGAGCGCAACATGCGCATCGTGATGGACTTCCCGCTCAACCACACCAGCGACCAGCACGAGTGGTTCCAGCAGTCCCGCTCCGACCCCGAGGGGCCCTACGGCGACTTCTACGTCTGGAACGACACCGACGACAAGTGGCCGGACATCCGCATCATCTTCGTCGACACGGAGGACTCGAACTGGGCCTTCGACGCCGAGCGCCGCCAGTTCTACTTCCACCGCTTCTTTTCGCATCAGCCGGACCTCAACTTCGAGAACCCCGCCGTGCACGAGGCGATCCACGACGTGGTCAAGTTCTGGCTCGACCTCGGCGTCGACGGCATCCGGCTCGACGCGATCCCCTACCTCTACGAGTCCGACGAGGGCAACGGAGAGGGCGAGCCGCCCACCCACGAGTTCATCAAGAACCTCCGCACCATGGTCGACCGCGACTACCCCGGCCGCATCCTGATCGCCGAGGCGAACCAGTGGCCGCGGGAGGTCGCCGCGTTCTTCGGCACGGAGGAGGAGCCCGAGTGCCACATGGCGTTCGACTTCCCGGTCATGCCGCGCATCTTCTACTCCCTCCGCGCGCAGACGGCGAACGAGCTGAAGAAGGTGCTCTCCGAGACGTTCGACATCCCCAGCGGCGCCGCCTGGGGCGTGTTCCTCCGCAACCACGACGAGCTCACGCTCGAGATGGTGTCCGAGGAGTACCGCCAGGCCATGTACGGCTGGTACGCCTACGACCCGCGGATGCGCTCGAACATCGGCATCCGCCGCAGGCTCGCGCCGCTGCTGGACAACTCGCGTGCCGAGCTCGAGCTGATCAACGCCCTGCTCTTCTCCCTCGCCGGCAGCCCGTTCCTGTACTACGGCGACGAGATCGGCATGGGCGACAACATCTGGCTCAACGACCGCGACGCGTCGCGCACGCCGATGCAGTGGACGCCCGACCGCAACGCCGGCTTCTCGGCCGCCGACCCCGGCAAGCTCGTGCAGCCGATCGTCCAGTCGCTCGTCTACCACTACAACCAGGTCAACGTGGAGGCGCAGCTGGCGCAGTCCCGCTCCCTGCTGCACTGGATGCGGAACGTCCTGCACGTGCGCCGCGGCCACCCGGCGTTCGGCCTGGGGTCGATGCGCGTCCTCGAGACGGACCACGAGTCGGTGCTCGCCTTCGTGCGGGACTACGCCGGCTCGGGCTCCGAGATGGGCGACCAGCCCGAGGAGGTGCTCTGCGTCTTCAGCTTCAACCACAACCCGGTCTCGGTCACGATCACGGACCCGGAGAACCCCGGATCGACGCTCAGCGACCTGTTCGGCGGCGGCCGCTTCCCCGGATTCTCGGACGACGGCACGCTGACGATGACACTCGGCACGCAGGGCTTCTTCTGGCTCCACGTCGCCAAGGCGCACGAGGCCCGCTGACCCGGCAGCACGCCGAGGGGCCTCCGGCCGATGTCGGAGGCCCCCTTTAGGCTGTCGGCGTGAGCACCACCGGAACGACCGAGACGCAGACCGAGCCGATGCTGTTCGACGACGCCGAGCAGGAGCTCGTCCCCTCCGAAGGGGCGCGGTGGTTCGACCTGCTGGCCGTGTTCGACCTCGAGACCACCGGCATCGACGTCCGCACGAGCCGCATCGTCACCGCGCACGTCGGCGTGATCGACGCGGCGGGCGAGCCGATCGAGGGCACGACCTGGCTCGCCGATCCCGGGGTCGAGATCCCGGCCGGCGCCTCCGCCGTCCACGGGATCAGCACCGAGCACGCCCGCGCGCACGGCCGCCCCGCCGGCGAGGTCGTGGCCGAGATCTCCGAGGCGCTGCGCTCGCTCCTCGCCCGCGGCATCCCGGTCGTCGTCTACAACGCCCCCTACGACCTCTCACTTCTCGCCCACGAGGCGCGCCGCTGGGGCGTGCCCGTGCTGCTCGACCCGAGCCCCGTCGTCGATCCGCTCGTGATCGACAAGGCGGTGGACCGCTACCGCAAGGGCAAGCGCACCCTGACCCTCGCCGCCGAGCACTACGGCGTCGCCCTCACCGAGGCGCACGACGCGGGCGCGGACGCGATCGCGGCGGGCCGCGTCGCCCAGGCGCTGGGCCGCGCCTTCGCGGACGAGCTCGGAGTCGGCGCGGAGGCCCTGCACGCGCTCCAGGTCGACTGGTGCCGCACCCAGGCCGAGTCCTTCCAGGAGTACATGCGCCGCGTCCGCGACGAGTCCTTCGTCGCCGACGGGGGCTGGCCGGTCCGCCACTGACCCCTCAGGTCAGCGTGCGCCCCTCGCGCAGGAGCGCCACGTACTCCGCGATCCGCCGCTCCCGCGTCGCCGCCCGCTTCAGCTGCGAGAGGCGGAAGAGGAACGCGAAGCGCCTCTGCCCGCCGACGGTCGCGAAGAAGGCCAGCGCCTGCGGATCCGCGTCGAGCGCCCGCTGGAAGTCGTCCGGCACCTCCGCATCGCGCTGCCGGTAGGCCGCGTCCCAGCGCCCGTCGGCACGTGCCCGCTCGACCTCGGCCAGCCCGCCCGGCAGCATCCGACCCTCCGCCAGCAGCCGTGCGACATGATCGCGGTTGACCTTGGACCACGGGCTCGCGCGACGCCGCGGGGTGAAGGCCTGGAGCTTGAACTGCTCGTCGAAGGCTCCCGCCTGACCGTCGATCCAGCCGTGGCAGAGCGCGATGTCGAGCGCCTCGGCGTAGGTGATCCCCGGATCGACGGCGGCCTTCTTCCGCAGCTTCAGCCGGACTCCGTCCGGGTCGGGCTCGCCGCGGAGGTAGGCGTCCCACTCTTCAGGAGTCGTGAACGGCAGGATCGGCTTGTCGGCGAAGGACACCATGCCGGGACGCTACCGCGCCGGCTCCCCGACGGCCACGGCCCGCCCGTCGGCGCAAGCCCTCGCTCCGCGGACCGCGGCGCTGTGGGATCGGGTGAGCACGTGTTCCCCCTCCCCCCCCCTCTCGCAAGGAGAAGTCATGCCCACCATCCGCACGGTCACCGTCCTCGGCAGCGGAGTGCTCGGCTCCCAGATCGCCTTCCAGTCGTCCTTCCACGGCTTCGCCGTCACCGTCTACGACCTCTCCGACGACGTCCTCGAGTCGGCGCGCGAGCGGCTCCGCGGTCTTGCGGGCGTCTACGAGTCGGTGCCCGGCGGCGTCGCCGGCGGACCGCAGGAGGCGCTCGACTCCCTCCGCCTCACCTCCGACCTCGCGGAGGCTGTCGCCGACGCCGACCTCGTGATCGAGGCCGCCCCCGAGGACCTGGGCCTGAAGCAGGAGCTGTACGGCCGCCTGGGTGCGCTCGCTCCCGAGCGCACGGTCTTCGCGACCAACTCGTCCACGCTGCTCCCCAGCGACCTGAAGGCCTCGACCGGCCGACCCGACCGGTTCCTCGCGCTGCACTACGCCAACCACGTCTGGGCGCAGAACACGGCCGAGATCATGGGAACGGCGGACACGGACCCCGCCGTGGTCGACGCCGTCGTGGAGTTCGTCGTCTCCAGCGGCCTCGAGCCCATCAGGCTGCAGAAGGAGAAGGCCGGCTACGTCCTGAACTCGCTGCTGGTGCCGCTCCTCAACGCCGCGTCGGGTCTGCTCATGGGCGGCTACGCTGACCACGAGACCATCGACAAGACCTGGAGGATCGGCACCGGCGCCCCTCTCGGACCCTTCCAGATCTTCGACGTCGTCGGTCTGCGGACCGCCTACAACATCGCCGCCGCGGCCCCGGACGAGGCCTCCCAGGCGTTCGCCGCCCACCTGAAGACGGAGTACGTCGATCGCGGCCGCCTCGGAACGGCCACCGGAGAGGGCTTCTACCGCTACTGAGGACCGCCCCGCGGGAACGACGAAGGGCCCCCGACCGTGAGGTCGAGGGCCCTTCGAGGAGTGCTACTTGCCGAAGTTCTTGTAGCGGCTGTTGAACTTCTCGACGCGGCCGGCCGAGTCCATGATGCGCTGCTTGCCCGTGTAGAACGGGTGCGAGGCGGAGGAGATCTCGACGTCGATGACGGGGTAGGTCACGCCGTCGAGCTCGATCGTCTTGCTGCTCTTCGCGGTCGAGCGGGTGAGGAAGGTCTCACCGGACGCGAGGTCGCGGAAGACGATCGCGGAGTACTCGGGGTGGATGTCGGTCTTCATGGTCGTGTCCTGTCGTCGATGGTCCTGAACCGCACCTGTCGTCGACGGGAACGGGTGGATGAGGGCGGGCGCACCGCGAACGGGCCCGAACCAGCTACCGAGAATACCAGACCGGCAGCGCGCGCAGAAGTCGCGCCGCGCCCGGACCCCGGAGCCGGGGTCAGCCGCGGGCGCGGGCCGAGAAGCGCCCGTTCTCGCGGGTGAGAGCGATGTCGAGCCCGAAGGTCTCGGCGAGCGTCGCCTCGGTCAGGGACTCGGCCAGCGGGCCCGCCGCCACCACCGCTCCGTCGCGGAGGAGCAGGGCGTGGGTGAAGCCGTCGGGGATCTCCTCGACGTGGTGGGTCACCATCACGATCGCGGGCGACGCCGGGTCCTTAGCGAAGCCGCCCAGCAGCTGGACGAGCTCCTCGCGGGCGCCGAGGTCGAGGCTCGCGGCCGGCTCGTCGAGCAGGAGCAGCTCGGGGTCGGTCATGATCGCGCGGGCGATCTGGACGCGCTTCTGCTCGCCGTCCGAGAGCGTCCCGAAGGTGCGCTCGGCGAGGTGCTCGAGCTTCCACTCGGACAGCACGCGGCGGGCGCGGCGCTCGTCGATCGCGTCGTAGCCCTCCTTCCAGCGGCCGGTGACGGCGTAGGCGGCGGTCATCACGACGTCGAGCACGCTCTCGCCGGCCGGGAGGCGGCGCGCCATCGCGGTCGAGGCGTAGCCGATGCGCGGACGCAGCTCGAACACGTCGACCCGGCCGAGGGTCTCCTCGAGCAGGTGCGCGGCACCGGTCGAGGGGTAGTTCTGCGCGGCGGCGATCTGCAGGATCGAGGTCTTGCCCGCCCCGTTGGGGCCGAGGATCACCCAGCGCTCGTCCTCGGCCACGTCCCACGACACGTGGTCGAGGATCCGCTTGCCGTTCCGGACGAAGGACACATCGACGAACGAGACAACGCTGGGCATGGGAGCCATTCTAAAGGAGGCGGCCGGGAGGCTCAGACGAGCGAGTCGTAGATCGCCCGGGTGTCCCGCGCGATCTGCGTCCAGCTGAAGTGGCTCTGCGCGCGCTCGCGGCCCGCGGCGCCCATCCGCTTCGCCGTCTCCGGGTCGGCGACGACCTCGGCGAGGACGGCGGCCAGGTCGGCGACGTAGCGCTCCGGGTCCACGGGGGTGCCGGTGCCGTCGGTGACCTGCTCGATCGGGACGAGTCGCCCGGTCACGCCGTCGTCGACGACCTCCGGGATGCCGCCGGTCGCCGTCCCGACGACCGCCGCACCGCAGGCCATCGCCTCGAGGTTGACGATGCCGAGGGGCTCGTAGATCGAGGGGCAGACGAACGTGGTCGCGTTCGTCAGGACCGCGGAGAGCTGGTGGCGCGGCAGATGCCGGTCGATCCAGACGACGCCGGTGCGCTCCTCCTGGAGGCTGCGGACGAGGGAGGTGACCTCGGCCATGATCTCGGGGGTGTCGGGGGCGCCCGCGCAGAGCACGAGCTGCACCTCGGGAGGCAGGGTCGCCGCGGCGCGGAGCAGGTAGGGCAGGCCCTTCTGCCGGGTGATGCGGCCGACGAAGACCACGGAGGGGCGCGAGGGGTCGATGCCCAGCTCGGCGAGGACGGCCTCGTCCTCGACCGGGTGCCAGGCGTCGAGGTCGATGCCGTTGTAGACCACGTGGACCTTCGCCGGGTCCAGGGCCGGGTAGGAGCGGAGGATGTCCTCGCGCATGCCGCCGGACACCGCGATCACGGCGTCGGCGTTCTCGTACGCCTCCCGCTCGATCCAGCTCGAGACGCGGTAGCCGCCGCCGAGCTGCTCGGCCTTCCACGGACGCAGCGGCTCGAGGCTGTGCGCCGAGACCACGTGCGGGATGCCGTGCAGGAGCTGGGCGAGACGCCCCGCGGCGTTGGCGTACCAGGTGTGGGAGTGGACCAGGTCGGCCCCCGCCGCGTCCTGCGCGATCTGCAGGTCGACCCCGAGGGTCTGCAGCGCGCCGTTCGCCTCGGCGAGCTCCGCGGGGACGGAGTACGCGAACGTGCCCTCCTCCTCGCGCGGCGCGCCGAAGCAGCGCACCACGACCTCCAGGTCGCTGCGCAGCGCCTTGGTGAGCTCGGCCACGTGGACACCGGCTCCCCCGTACACCTCGGGCGGGTATTCCTTGGTCAGCAGATCGACTCGCACCCCCGAACCGTAGTACAGGGCGCTCCCCCGGCGACAGCCGGGGTCCACGGGGAAGCCCGAGCCCCTACTGTGGTGCCATGCAGTCAAAGAAGATCTTCGGCATCGTCCTCGCCGGCGGCGAGGGAAAGC
The DNA here is from genome assembly GCF_002932105.1 of Rathayibacter sp. AY1C1. NCBI lineage: Bacteria > Bacillati > Actinomycetota > Actinomycetes > Micrococcales > Microbacteriaceae > Rathayibacter > Rathayibacter sp. AY1C1. The sequence continues at coordinate 121,802 of NZ_PSWH01000008.1, forward strand.
GCCTCATGCCCCTCACGGCGGACCGGGCCAAGCCCGCGGTGCCGTTCGGCGGGCAGTACCGGCTGATCGACTTCGCGCTGTCCAACCTGATCAACTCCGGTCTCACCCAGATCGTCGTGCTGACGCAGTACAAGTCGCACTCGCTCGACCGCCACGTCTCGCAGACCTGGCGCCTCTCCGGGCTCCTGAACTCCTACGTCGCCTCGGTCCCCGCGCAGCAGCGCCTGGGCAAGCGCTGGTTCAGCGGCTCGGCCGACGCGATCCTGCAGAGCCTCAACCTGATCCGCGACGAGAAGCCCGACATCGTCGTCGTGGTCGGCGCCGACCACGTCTACCGCATGGACTTCTCGCAGATGATCGACGCGCACATCACGTCCGGTGCGAAGGCGACCGTCGCGGCCATCCGCCAGCCGATCGAGCTCGCGGACCAGTTCGGCGTCATTCAGCTCGCCGGTGACGAGGCGGGCGACGGCATCGTCCCGACGATGATCTCCGAGTTCCTCGAGAAGCCCAAGGACGCCGTCGGCCTGGCCGACTCCCCGCACGAGGTCCTCGCCTCCATGGGCAACTACGTCTTCGACGCGGACGCCCTGATCGACGCGGTCATCCGCGACGGCGAGTCCTCCACGTCGGACCACGACATGGGCGGCGACATCATCCCGGACTTCGTCGCGCGCGGCGAGGCCGGCGTCTACGACCTCAAGCTCAACGACGTCCCCGGCTCGACCGACCGCGACCGCTACTACTGGCGGGACGTCGGCACCATCGACTCCTTCTTCGAGGCCCACCAGGACCTCATCTCGGCGCTGCCGGTCTTCAACCTCTACAACCAGCAGTGGCCGATCTTCTCGTCGCAGCTGAACTCCCCTCCGGCCAAGATCGTCCGCGACGGCAAGGGCAACATGGGATCGACGGTCGACTCGGTCGTCTCGCTCGGCACCGTGATCTCGGGCGCACACATCGAGCGCAGCGTCGTCGGGCCCTGGACGGTCATCGAGTCGAACGCGACGGTCACCGACTCGGTGGTCTTCGACAAGGTCCGCATCGGCCCGGACGCGCTCGTCGTCCGCGCTATCCTCGACAAGGACGTCGTCGTCGAGCCCGGTGCTCGAGTCGGCGTGGACCACGACCGCGATCGCGAGCGCGGGTTCACCGTCACCGAGTCGGGCATCACCGTCGTCGGCAAGGGCGTCGTCGTCCACCCGTAGCACCCCCGCGGGTCGAGCTCTGCGCCCCGGCGCACCCACCCGACCGATCGGACCGGCCCATGAGTGAGCGTCCTGCGACGCCTGCCCGCTTCCTCGTCGTCCTCGACGCGGACTCCACCCTCCTCCAGGACGAGGTGATCGAGCTCCTCGCGGTGCACGCCGGCTCCGAGGAGCGCGTCGCCGCCGTCACGGAGCGGGCGATGCGCGGCGAGCTCGACTTCGGCGAGAGCCTCCGCGAGCGGGTCGCCACTCTCGCCGGGGTCCCGGAGTCGGTGCTCCCCGGTGTGAGCTCGGGCGTCCGCGTCACGCCCGGCGCCGCCGAGCTCGTGGCCGGCGTCCACGCCGCCGGCGGCCGCATCGGAGTGGTGTCCGGAGGGTTCCACGAGGTCCTCGACCCGGTCGCCGGTGCGCTCGGCCTCGACTTCGTCCGGGCCAACCGCCTCTGCTGCGGGGGCGGCCTGCTGACCGGAGCGGTCGACGGGGCGGTCATCGACGCCGCGGCCAAAGCGGAAGCGCTCCGCGAGTGGGCGGCGGTCTCGGGCGTCCCGCCGCAGCGCACGATCGCCGTCGGCGATGGTGCGAACGACCTGGAGATGATGGCGGTCGCCTCCCTCGCGGTCGCCTTCAACGCCAAGCCCCTGGTGCGCGAGCGCGCCGACCTCGTCGTCGGCGGCCTCGACCTGTCGCAGCTGCTGCCCGTCCTCGGCCTCCGCGGCTGAGGCCCGCCTCCCCCGCCCTCAGGGGCGTCAGCGGCCCGCGATCGCGACGAGTCCGGCGCAGCCGAGCGCCAGCGCCCAGCTGACGAGCGAGCCCACCAGGAAGTACTCCGCCTTCTCCCCGTTGCCGCCGTCGCGGGAGATCTCGGGGAAGCGCACGATCCCCTTGGCCGCGAGCACGGCACCGGCGAGGCCGATGGCTCCGGCGAGCGTGAGGCCGGCGATCAGCAGCCGCTCCAGCGGTCCGATCGTGCGTCCGCCCTGGAGGTCCGGCAGGCGGGCGTCGGCCGGCTCCCGACGCGCGAACCGCTCGCTCCAGCGCGGACGCGGAGCGGGCTCGGCCTGCGGGAGCTCGCGGAACAGCGCCGCACGCACGATCACGTTGCCGCTCTCCAGCAGGAAGAGCCCGGCTCCGACCGCCAGAGCGAGCTGCTCGATCGGAGGGAGCGTGTTCGCGACGGTTGTCGGCGCGAGCGGCCCCGTCGGGACGCCGGCGGCGCGGTCGACAGCGGTCAGCACCAGGACCGCCGCGACGAGGGCGACGGCCGGACGCAGACCCCCGGGCGGCCGCGCGTTCTCGACGGTCGTGGTCGTCAGCAGCCAGGCTCCGGCCAGGACGACGACGATCGCCGCACCGAGCGGCGGGGCTCCGACGAGGAGCGCTGCGGTCACTGCTGCGGCGGCGAGCACGGGGATCGCGAGGAGGGCCGCACGGCGGCGGAGGTGCGTGCGCGAGAGGTCGCCGAGGCCGATCACGGCGAGCAGCAGCGCCGTCAGCACGTCTCCTCCAGCAGGCGCGCGCCGGCGAGGAGGGCGCCCGCTCCCGCGCGCCGCAGCGCCTGCGAGACGGCGGGCTGCGAGATCGACTCCTGCTCGCCCAGCTCCTTCTGCGACGCTCCGCGCAGGCTCCCCAGCACGAGCCGGCGATCGCGCGCGCTGAGCGCTCCGACCAGGGCGTCGCGGGAGAGGAGGTAGGCGTTGACGGCCGCCTCGCCGGAGTCCCCGTCGGCGTCCCCGGCGACGAACCATCCGCGGGCCGTGGGCACGGCACCGTCCTCGAGCGCGTGGGCGCGATCGATGGCCTCGCGCGCGCGCCACCAGCCGGACCCGTCCTCGAGGTCCCCGGCGATCCCCGACCCGACCACCCGCACCTCGCCCAGGCCGATGCCCGCGCGGCAGTCGACGCCGGCCGGGAGCGAGAGGCGCGCCTGCAGCGTCGCCCGGAGCGCGGCGTGGACGGAGGGGTAGATCGCCTGGAACTCGTCGCCGACCGTCGGGTGCAGGGGCTGGATCGCCGGGACCGCGGCCTCCACCTCGGCGAAGCCCCGCTCGATCTCGCGCTGAGCACCCGCCCGGTCGACGAGGGAGCGGGAGGTCACCAGGTCCAGGAGCACGGCGACGACATCAGAGGAGGTCACCGCATAAGCCTAGAGCTTATATCCGTCGGATATAAGCCCAGGGCTTATCGGTCAGTGGCCCATCCCGAGGCCGCCGTCGACCGGGATCACGGCACCCGAGATGTACGCCGCCTCGTCGCCGGCCAGCCAGCGCGTGACCTTCGCGACCTCGGCAGCGGTGCCGTAGCGGGCGAGGGGGATGCTCTTCCGGTACTCCGCCTGCTGCTCCGGCAAGAGCTCGGCGGTCATGTCGGTCTCGATGAAGCCGGGAGCGACGACGTTGGCGGTGATGTTGCGGGCGCCGAGCTCGCGGGTCAGCGAGCGGGCGAAGCCCACGAGGGCGGCCTTCGACGAGGAGTAGTTGATCTGGCCCGGCGACCCGTAGAGGCCGACCACGCTGGAGATGAGGACGACACGGCCGAAGCGCTGCTTGAGCATCCCCTTCGATGCGCGCTTGACGACGCGGAACGCCCCGGTGAGGTTCGTGTCGACGACGGACGTGAAGTCCTCCTCCGTCATGCGCAGCAGCAGGGTGTCGCGGGTGATGCCCGCGTTCGCCACCAGGATCTCGACCGGGCCCAGCTCCGCCTCGACCTGCGTGAACGCGGCGTCGACGGAGGCGGCGTCGGTCACGTCCGCGACGACGGTGAGGGAGCCCTCCGGGCCGGAGCCCGAGCGCGCGGTCACGGCGACCCGGTGACCGGCGGCCACGAACTCCTGGGCGATGGCGAAGCCGATCCCCCGGTTGCCCCCGGTGACGAGGACGGTGCGCGGCGTGGTCATGGTGTCCCTCCTGCCGGCGCTCGTGCGGCGCCGGGCGACCCGTACATCCTAGAGGCGCGTCGCGCAACAGATTCCGGGATGAGGCCCTCCCGGCCTGCACCCGCCCGCCGCGACGTAGGCTTGCATGGCTGTGAAACCACGCGAGACACTCACCTCCCTACCGCCGTCGCCGAGCGCCGAGCGGCGCTCCCGCGCGATCAAGTACTCGATCGCCATGGGCATCAGGATGCTCTGCGTCATCTGCCTGCTCTTCGCCCACGGCTGGTGGCTGCTGTTCTTCGCCATCGGCGCCGTGGTCCTGCCCTACTTCGCCGTCGTGCTGGCCAACGTCGGCAGTGCGGGCGAGCGCGGCAACGTCGAGCGGCCGGGTGCGATCGTCCTCTCCCGGCCGCTCGACGTTGCCGCGCTCGCCCGCAC